>DASTGC010000321.1:0-5000 GCA_035719485.1 Novosphingobium sp. | reverse complement strand
GGCGAGGCCAAGCAGGCCCTGCTGGATCGGGCACACTTTATCGTGCTTCCGTCGCGCAGCGAAGGACTGCCCATGGCGATCCTCGAAGCCTGGGCCAACGGAGTGCCTCCCATCATGACGCCGGAGTGCCACCTGCCGGTCGGGTTCTCCACGGGGGCAGCTCTCGAATGCGGTTCCGGCGCGGATTCCATTGCCGTTGCGCTCGAACAGGCCTTGTCGATGGACGACGGCCACTGGCAGGCGAGGTCGCAGGCGGCGCTGGCCTGCGCACGCGATCACTTCTCGCCTGAAGTGGTCGCATCGGCATGGACCAGCATCTATACGGCCATGACTTGAGGGCATCGGGATGGGGACCGGCAGCCATGAGCCTCCTTGACGCGCACGTGACCAGACCGCTGGATGGGGGCCCGAGTTTTTCGCTGGCCAACCGGCTGTTCCGCATCGTCTGGATGGCGGGCTGGCTGGTGCTGGCGCGGTTCACTCCGCCGCCATTGCACGGTTGGCGCCGGGTCGTGCTCAGGGTCTTCGGCGCGCGCATCGGCAAAGGCGCGCGGGTCCATGCCAGCGTTTCTATCTGGAGCCCGCGCAATCTCGCGTTGGGCGACCACGTCCTGATCGGCCCCGGCACGCGGCTCTACAACCAGGGCATGATCACCGTTGGTGACCGCACGGTGATTTCCCAGCGCGCGCACCTGTGCGCGAGCAGCCATGACATCGCCGACCCTGAATTCCAGCTCGTCCTGCGGCCGATCACGATCGGGGCGGGATGCTGGGTGGCTGCCGAGGCGTTCGTAGGCCCCGGCGTCAGCATGGGCGATCGCGCCGTTCTTGGCGCGCGCGGCGCCTTGTTCGAGGATGCAGAACCGTCGACAGTCTATTCCGGAAATCCTGCCCGCAAGCTCAGGATGCGACCGGGCGGTTCAACCGGAAGTCCTCAACCGGAACCCCCCCGATCAGGTGTTCCTGGATGATCCGTTCGAGCACCGGTTCGGTGCAGGAGTGGTACCAGACGCCATCGGGATAGACGACCGCAATCGGTCCGGCGGCGCATATGCGTAGGCAATCGGCCTTGGTCCGGGCGACCTGCCCGGGCCCGGCCAGGCCGAGTTCGGCCAAGCGATGCTTGAGGTATTTCCACGCGGCCGCGCCGGTCTTGGGCGGGCTGCACTTGGCCTTTTGCGGCTCGGCGCAAAGGAATATGTGCCGGCTGGGGCCGTTCCCAACGGTTTCGGCCAGGGCTTTCCGGGCGGCGGCGAGCCGTTGCTCGGCAGGCGTGCGGGCTGATGGCATCGCTGGAGAGGGCCCGCGTCTCGGAGGTCAGCCCTTCTTGCCTACGATCCGCGCAATCTCGGTCGTGACGAGGCGTTCAACCAGCGGCGGCAGATTCTTGTCCAGCCAATCGGCCAGCATCGGACGCAGCAGTTCGCGCACGAGACCTTCCAGGGACGTTTCGCCCGAGCGGACGATCTGCGGTGCGGCTCCCGGTGTCGCCATGGTGGCGAGCGCTGCCAGTGATTCGCGCATCGCGCTGACGGCCTCCTCGGCGACCAGCGGACCGGGTTCGACTGAATCGAGACTCGACAGGTCAAGCACGCCATCATCGTCGAGTTCATCGGCCGCAGCCATGGCGGCCGCTTCGGCGGCGGGGTCGAAAGTACGCGGCTCCGCCGGGGTCCGGCGCCGGTCGTCGGCCCCGGCTCGATTGTCGCGCGCGATGACCTGCTTGATCGAGGCGAGAATTTCCTCGACCGACGGTTCACCCGGCTGGCGCATGATCACTTTCCTCCGCTTCTCGTCTGCCCGCTCATCGTCTGCATGCCGGCGGGGCGCAGGGCCTCGGCGGCAGCGTCCGAAATTGTGCCGGTCTGCGCCGGCGTGTCAACCGTGCGGGTGGAGCGGGCAATTGGGCTTGGATCGTGCTCCCAGTCGAATATCATGCCCCGCACGCGCTTGTAATTGGCCTGCGGATCATAGAGCGGGCCGGCATCGAGCCCCAGATCGGCCGCCGTTGCCCGGCCCATCGCGGCGATCAGGTTGAAGCCGGCAACATAGGCATTGCGGCGCGCGCGGACGAGCACGGTCTGTGCATTGAGAAGTTCCTGCTCGGCGTTGAGGATGTCGAGAATCGTGCGGGTGCCGACGCTGTTTTCAGCGCGAACCCCTTCCAGACCCAGTGCGGCGGCATCGACCGCCGCCTGGCTGGAAACAATGATTGCCTGGGCGGCCTGCCACTGTTGGTAATAGGTCCGCACCGTGGCGATCACCTCGCGCTCGGTAGCGATCTCGCTTTCCAGCTGGGCACTTTCCCTGGCCTGGGCCTGGCGCTGCTGGGCGGCGGGGAGGCCGCCCTGGAACAGCGGGATCGTGGCCCGCACGCCGGCCTGAGCTGTGATCGGCTTGTCTGTCACCAGCGGAAAGCCTGCAGGATTGGAAGTGTAGCTGCCCAGGTAGTCAGTCCGGTCAGCCGATACGAAGACCGACACCTTGGGCAGGCGGCCGGCCCCGGCAGCCTTGCTGTCAAACCGGGCAGCCCGGGACCGTTCGTGCTCGGCCCGCAGGTCCGGATTGTTGTCCAGCGCCATGGCCACGGCTTCTTCCGGAGTAGCGGGCATGCCAGGCAGCGGGGGAGGCGGCTGGAGATCCGCGGCAGGCTTGCCGACGAAGCGGATATAGGTCTCGCGTGAGCCGGCGAGATTGGCCTCGGCCGCGCGAAGGTCGCTGCGGGCCTGGGCGAGGCGGGCTTCGGACTGGGCAACATCGGTCCGCGTCAGGTCGCCGATCTCATAACGGTCACGCGTGGCCTTGAGGTTGACTTCGAGGACCTGGACGTTGTTGCGATTGAGCCCGACGATGGCCTCGTTCTGGATAACGTCCATGTAGGCGGCGGTCGTCTGCGAGAAGACCCCGGTCTCCACCGCCCGCAGGTCCGACTGGCCGGCCTTCACCCGGGTTTCCGCGGCGTTGATCGCGTTGCGCACGGCACCGCCCGAGAACACCGGGTAGGACGCCGTCGCCGCAAGGTCGAGAACCCGATCAGGGCCGACCACGGTGCCGAGGATACGGTTGTTGTCGCTCGCCTTCAGCGTCTCGGTATAGTTGGCCGTGCCGCCCAGCGAGGGCAGGCCCTGGGAACGGGCGATCGGCACGGTTTCGTCCACGGCGCGCTGTTGGGCGCGGGCGCTCTGCAGGGTGGGGTTGGTGCGGTAAGCCGCGGCCAGGGCATCGCGCAGGTCATCGGCTAGCGCAGGCGGCGCGGCGAGGCTTGCGGCGCCGACCAGCAGGGCGATGATGGGCCGGCGGTATTTGATTCGATTGTCCATCGGATGGCATGCCCCCCCGAGCATGGTTGATCAGAAGCTCCAGCGCCTGGGCGCGGCGAAATCGGCTAAGACCGGGATACCGATCTCGGCCAGTGGCAGAAGACTAACGTCGCCGGCGACCTTGCGGCCTACAGCGAGCCGGGTCACCCCGTGCGCGACAATCCCGGTGACGATCCGGCCTCCTTCGGCGAGGCGAGCGGACAGGCCCGCCGGAACTTGCTCGATCGCACCATCGATCAGGATCAGCGCGACTTCGCTGCCCTTCTTCGCGGCGGCGGCCTCAGCCGGAGCCATGGCATTGACCTGGGCGCCCATGGCGGAGGCGAGCGCGGCCAGGTAGCCCGCCGCAGAGATCACGAGCACGCTCTCACCCGGAAGGATGGCGGCTTCGGTGAGCATGCGGCCGGTCACGAGCGGGGCTGGCAAGGCATGGCCGTTGCCCAGCGCCAGGGCACGATCGATGTAGGCGCTGGCACCGAGCGAGGCGGGCACAAATTGCTCCCGCGGGACCGCATCCATGGCTGCGAGCACGACCGGATCGTTGACCCCGCTGACGCGCAACTGGCTGTCGATCATGGCGCGGCGGGCTGCGGTGGACTGGGTAACCGGGCTTTCATCCACAAGGGTCATGCTCAAATCGTTCCTGCGCGTGCCGTTTCGGGCCGCGGTTTGGCCTGCACTCCGCCGGCGACGTTGGTGCCAACGGAGCTTGCGAACTGGCGCGCCTTCTAAGCCAAGCCCCCCAAGCAGCCAAGCGCTTTCGCAGGTGCGGTACGCGCGCCCAGTGAGGCGATCATTCGCGCTTCTCGTCCCAGCGCCGGAATGCGCGCAATAGCGTATCCCGACGGCGCGCCTCGCAGCCCCGCGCAATGTGACAGCTTTACCTGCCCGCGCGATTGGGCCTATGGGCGCTGCCCATATCCCATCAGCGCCTTGGAGTGCCTCCCAATCATGTCCGACATGGTCACTATTCGCGAGGAAGACCTGATCGCGAGCGTAGCCGACGCGCTGCAATACATCAGCTACTTCCACCCGATGGATTATATCCGCGCACTCGGCGAGGCTTACGAGGCCGAACAGGGCCCGGCGGCGAAGGATGCGATCGCCCAGATCCTTACCAACAGCCGAATGTGCGCCGAGGGCCACCGCCCGATCTGCCAGGACACCGGGATCGTCAACGTCTTTGTCGAATGGGGCCAGGACTGCCGCCTTGCCAGCGACCGCTCCTTGCAGGAAGTGATCGATGAGGGCGTGCGCCGGGCCTATCTCGATGCCGACAACAAGCTGCGCGCCTCCGTCCTTGCCGATCCGGCCTTCACCCGCCGCAACACGAAGGACAACACGCCGAGCGTGCTCCATGTCACCATGGTCATGGGCAATAAGGTCTCGATCGATGTCGCGGCCAAGGGGGGCGGATCGGAAAACAAGACCAAGTTCAAGATGATGAACCCCAGCGAGAATATCGTCGACTGGGTGATCGACATGCTCCCGCAGATGGGTGCCGGCTGGTGTCCGCCCGGAATGCTCGGCATCGGCATCGGCGGCACGGCCGAGCACTGCATGCTCCTGGCCAAGCAGGCGCTGATGGAGCCGATCGACATGGGCCAGCTCAAGCAGCGAGGGCCCCAGAACGACATCGAGGCGATGCGGATCGAGATCTTCGACAAGGTCAATGCGCTC
>DASTGC010000320.1:0-4709 GCA_035719485.1 Novosphingobium sp. | reverse complement strand
CGAAGGGCAGAAGGGGACCGAGTTCGTCCACACGCTGAACGGCTCGGGCCTCGCGGTGGGCCGCACGCTGGTGGCGGTGCTGGAGAACTACCAGGAGGCCGATGGCTCGGTCACGGTGCCCGAGGCCCTGCGGCCTTGGATGGGCGGCATCACCAGGCTAGAGCCGACCCGCTGATGCGCATCCTGCTGACAAACGACGACGGTATCAATGCTGCCGGCCTCAACGTGCTGGAGCGGATCGCCCGCCAGTTCTCCGATGACGTATGGATCTGCGCCCCCGCCGAGGAGCAATCGGGCGCGGGCCACTCGCTGACCCTGACCCGCCCGATCCGGCTGACCGAGCACGCCCCCCGCCGCTTTTCGGTAACCGGGACGCCCACCGATTCGGTCACCATGGCCCTGCGCAAGGTCCTCCCCGCGCCGCCTGACCTGATCCTGTCCGGCGTCAACCGGGGCGCCAACCTCGGCGACGATGTGACCTACTCCGGCACCGTCTCGGCTGCGATGGAGGGCACCCTCGCCGGGATCCGCTCGATCGCGCTGAGCCAGGTTTACCGCAAGGAAGGCATGGGCAACGAGGTCTCCTTCGCCGCCGCCGAAGAGTGGGGCGCCAGGGCCATCCGGCCGTTGCTCGATGTGCCCTTCGCCCCGCGCACGCTGGTCAACGTCAATTTCCCGGCCCTGCCCCCAGGCGAAGTGCAGGGCATCCGGGTCGCGCGCCAGGGCTTCCACGACTATGCGCGCGGCTCCCTGGTCGAATCGGTGGATCCACGCGGGTTCCCCTATTTCTGGTTCGGCCTCCACGGGATAGAACATACCCCCGCCCATGAGACCGATCTCGAGGCGATCCAGGACGGCTATGTTTCGGTGACCCCGCTGCAACTCGATCTGACCCACGGGCCCTCGCTGGCCGAGCTCAACGGCCGCTACGCCTGATGGCCCGCTGCGCACGGCCGGCGCTGGCTGTGCTTGCAGCCTTGGCCATCGGCCTCGCGGGGCTCTCACCGGCATGGGCGAAGGCGCCCGCCGCCACCACTGCCACCCTCGAGCAAAGCAACGATTCCACCGACCCCGAAAAGGCGACCAGCCACATGGTGACCGCGGGCGAAACGCTCGGCGGGATCGCGCTGCGCGCGAAAGTCCCGCGCATCCTCATCATCGAGGCCAATGGCCTGGAGCCGCCCTATGGCGTGCGGACCGGGCAGGTCCTCGTCATCCCCCGCCGCCGGACCCACGTCACCCGGCCGGGCGAAACCGGTTTTGCCATTGCGATGGATTATGGCGTGCCGTGGAGCGCGATCGCCGCGGCCAACGGGATCGATCCGACCACGCGGGTGCGGGCAGGCCAGAAGCTGGTGATCCCGACCATGACCAAGGTGCCGGTCCCCGCAGCGACCAGTCCGGCCAAACCTTTCGGCGACGATGACGAAGCCGTGCAACCGGCAAGGGCCGACAGCCCCCGCTTCGCCTGGCCTGCCCCGGGCAAGGTCCGCCGCGGCTTCGCTCCCCGCGCGAAGGGCCTCGGCAGCCGCGAGAGTGCATCGGGCAAGGCCCGCACCGGTCCGCACGACGGGATCGACATCGCCGGAGCCAAGGGCGATCCGGTCCGCGCCGCCGCGCCCGGACTGGTGTGGTATGCCGGCAAGGAGCCCAACCTCTACGGCAACGTGGTCATCATTGATCACGGCAAGGGCTGGTTCTCGGCCTACGCCAAGCTGTCCCGCGTCACCGTAAAGAAGGGCGAAACGGTCCGTACCGGCGAACGGGTTGGCCTGATCGGCGATACCGGATCCACCCCGACGACCGAACTGCACTTCGAGATCCGCCGCAAGACCGTGCCGCTGGATCCGCTCAAGCTGCTGCCAGAGCGCAAGTAGGCTCCTCTTTGCTCCCCCGTTCGTAAGCCCCTCAGGCGAACGCCACGAACACTGCCCCCACGGCCCCCATGCCCACCAGCAGGTGCCCGGCATCGATCAGGAACAGGGCCAGCGATTTGCGCTGGTGCAGGTAGGCGATGGCGATCGCCGGAATCATGATCGCCCCGGCAAAGCCTTCCGCCATCATCAGCCGCACGTGCGGCGGCGGCTGGGTGCGGGCGACCAGGTGGGCCAGCATGGCGACGACGATGAATTCGCACAGCAGCGTCAGCCCCATGATCCGCGCATTGACGGCGCCGGAGGGTTGCTCCGTCACCCCCGTCTCGCGGGCCCAGCGGGCGCGGAATAGCAGGCCGTACCAGATGGCGCCGACAAGAAAGAAGGCAAGTGTGCCGAGCGCGACCGCAAGCCAGTTTACCGGTCCCATGACGTGATCTCCAGAGGGGTCGGGCGGTAGAGGCCACGGACCGCGCCGCTTGGCAATGGCCAATTCAGCCTTTGGGGTGTAAGGGCCCGCCCCCATGGCCGTTGAAATCCCCTCTCCCCGCAAGGTCGGCATGGTCAGCCTGGGCTGTCCGAAGGCGCTGGTCGATTCCGAACGCATCCTCACCCGGCTGCGGGCCGACGGCTATGCGATGAGCCCGGATTACGCCGGGGCCGACGTGGTGCTGGTCAACACCTGCGGCTTCCTCGATTCCGCCAAGGAGGAGAGCCTGGCCGCGATCGGAGAGGCGATTGCCGAAAACGGGCGGGTGATCGTCACCGGCTGCATGGGCAACGAGGCCGAGGCGATCCGGGCGAAGTTTCCGGCGGTGCTCGCGGTGACTGGCGCCCACCAGTACGAGGCCGTGGTCGAAGCGGTCCACGAAGCCGCCCCGGCGAGCCTTGGTCCCTATGTGGACCTGATCCCGCAGTCCGATCCCGGTGAGGTCAAGCTTACCCCGCGGCACTATTCCTACCTCAAGATTTCCGAGGGCTGCAATCACGCCTGCGCCTTCTGCATCATCCCGCAATTGCGCGGAAAACTCGCCAGCCGGCGGATCGATGCCGTGCTGCGCGAGGCGGAAAAGCTGGTGGCGGCGGGGACCCGCGAACTGCTGGTGATCAGCCAGGACACCTCGGCCTACGGCGTCGACGTGCGCCATGAGGAGCGCGACTGGAAGGGCCATCCGGTCCGTACCCACATGACCGACCTCGCTCGCGAGCTCGGCCAGCTGCGCACGCCCGATGGCGCGGTGCCGTGGGTGCGGCTGCACTATGTCTATCCCTATCCCCACGTCGATGCGGTGATCCCGCTGATGGCCGAGGGGCTGCTGACCCCCTATCTCGACATCCCGTTCCAGCACGCCGCGCCCTCGGTGCTCAAGGCGATGAAGCGCCCGGCCAACGAAGCCAGGGTGCTGGAGCGGATCCGCTCTTGGCGGGCAATCTGCCCGGACCTGGCAATCCGCTCATCCTTCGTGGTCGGTTTTCCCGGGGAGACCGAGGCCGATTTCCAGTATCTGCTCGACTGGCTGGACGAGGCCCAACTCGACCGCGTCGGCGCCTTCCGGTTCGAACCGGTCGCCGGGGCCTCGGCCAACGACCTGCCGGGCGCGGTGCCGGAGGCGGTCAAGGAAGAGCGCTACGCCAGGATCATGGAAAAGACGGAAGCGATCAGCGCGGCCAGGCTCGCCGCGAAGGTGGGCCGGGTCCTGCCGGTGATCATCGACGAGGTGGGTGAGCCGGACGAGGACGGCGATATTGGCGCAACCGGCCGCAGCCAGGCAGATGCGCCCGAGATTGACGGCGCGGTCTACCTGCGCAACGTGCCGGCGGACCTCGCCCCCGGCGCTTTCGTCAATGTGCTGGTGGAAGATGCCGATACCCACGACCTGTTCGGGGCAATTGCATCAAGCTGAACCTGGGGACAGACCTGTTGCAAATTTTGCAACTGTCGCCGCTCTTTTCGCACTTGCAGCAAAACCGAGTCGCCGCCACATAGGGGGTGCCTTTCAGGCATCCTCTCCCAAGACTTCAAAGGCCCGGTCGGCAACGATCGGGCCCTTTTTTGCGCCGCAACAAGCGATTGGGCGTTCAATCCTGCCCCTGCCCGCCGCCCACCGGCTCGGTGATGATCCGGTCGCGGGCAACCCGGATGTCGCCGGATTCCACCTGCAACCGCAGGCGTTCCCGGTCCCGCGCGCGATACATCGCTTCCGCCCGGTCGATCTGCTCGAGGGCAAGGCCGCTGTCGGACAGGGCCCGCCGCGCCATGATCACCGCCGATTCGAGCACCTCACGCACCAGCTTGCGCACGGGGGCCTGGCCCAGCGCGATCATCGCCCGCCGATCATAGGCGCGCACATAGAGCGCGGCTGCCGGGAAAGCCTCGTGCACGGCCTCGAGGAAGTCGGCCGTCAGCTGGTCACCGTCGAGGCAGAACAGGATCATTTCCGCTTCCGCAGCACCGGCCTGGCGCAGCACGTCGAGCCGTGTCCCGTCGCCGAAATAGACCTTCGAGCCGAAACTCCCGGCCACGTCGATCATCGCCACGTCCGAATCGATCAGGGTCACCGCAACGTCGCTGGCCATCAGCAACTGGGCGACCGTTTGCCCGAACCGGCCATAGCCGACCACCAGGGCATTGGCCCCGTCCTGCGACGGCCCCTCCCGCTCGCCCACAGGGCCGCTTTCCGCTTCCGCCCTGAGGTCGCGCGTGAAGCGCATCAGGAACGGCGTCGTGGCCATGGACAGGGTGACGACGGCGCCGAACAGGCTCGCCGCCTCGGCATCGATGAGGAAGGCGTTCTGGGCCTGCGCGAACAGGACGAAGCCGAACTCGCCGCCCTG
>DASTGC010000319.1:0-2883 GCA_035719485.1 Novosphingobium sp. | reverse complement strand
CGCCACGCTCGCCTGCGTGTCGAGATAGTCCTTGAGCCAGGAAAGCGAGAATTTCATCTGATCCGAGCTCCTTACGCCGGAGTGCCGACGCCGCCCGACAGGGTCGGCACGTCGAGCGCGGAGAAACCGTAGTGAGCCAGCCAGCGCTGGTCGCCGTCGAAGAAGGCGCGCAGGTCGTCCATGCCGTATTTGAGCATGGCCAGGCGATCGACGCCGATGCCGAAGGCGAAGCCCTGCCATTCATCGGGGGCGAGCCCGCCGAACTCGATGACCTTGCGGTTGACCATGCCCGAGCCGAGCAGTTCCATCCAGCCATGCCCCGGCGCATCGCCACTGCCGCCAAGCACCCTCTTGCCGTTGACGAGGGCAAAGCCGACGTCGACCTCCACTGAAGGCTCGGTGAAGGGGAAATACGACGGGCGCAGGCGCAGTACGATGTCCTCACGCTCGAAGAAGGCCTTGAGGAAGGTCTCCAGCGTCCACTTGAGGTGGCCGAGGTGAATGCCCTTGTCGATCACCAGCCCTTCGACCTGATGGAACATGGGGGTGTGGGTCGCGTCCGAATCCGAGCGGTACACCCGGCCGGGAGCGATGATCCGCAGCGGCGCCCCTTCATTCAGCATGGTGCGGATCTGCACCGGGCTGGTATGGGTACGCAGGAGCATGCGAGTCCCGTTCGGACCGTTATCGGGGAAGTAGAACGTGTCGTGCATCGCCCGGGCCGGGTGGCTTTCCGGCATGTTGAGCGCGGTGAAATTGTGCCAGTCGTCCTCGATCTCCGGACCCGAGGCGACGGCGAAGCCGAGGTCGGCGAAGATCTCAGCCAATTCGTCCATCACTTGGCTGACCGGGTGAACCGAGCCCCGCGACAGCTCGGGCGCCGGGAGGGTCAGGTCCACCGTCTCCGCGGCGAGGCGGGCATCCAGCGCGGCGCCTTCCAGCGCCGCCTTGCGCTCGGCGAGCGCAACGGTGACTTCTTCGCGCAGGGCGTGGATCTGCGGGCCATCGCTTTGGCGCTGTTCCGGGCTCATGCCGCCCAGCGTCTTGAGCAGGGCCGAGATCGAGCCCTGCTTGCCGAGAAACTCGACCCGCAGCTTCTCGAGCGCGTCGAGATCGCCCGCTGCCGCTATGCGCTCCTGCGCCGCTTGTCCGGTTACCGCGTAGTCCACTGGTGCCAATTCCGTTCGGGCCGAAAGAGAGGTTGGTGCGCCCTTTAGGGTCTGGCCTCGCCGCCCGCAACAGGGGCCGCAAGCTTGGGGGCACCGCCTTCAGGCGAGTCCAGCGCCTGAACGGCACTCCCGGCGATCCGCGCCCGCTCGTGCATGATCGCGGCGATAATCGGCTTGGGCCGCGCCGAATATTCGCGCGGGCTCATCCCCATGAATTCGCGGAAGTCGCGCACGAACTGGGCCTGGTCGTGGTAATGCCCGTCAAGCGCGCCGATCCACTTGAGCGATGGGTCGAGCATGTACTGCGCGAGGCTGCGCATGAAGCGCTGGCGGCGCAGCAGCAGCTTGGGGGTGAAACCGAAGGCGCTCTGCGCCACCCGCTCGACCGTCCGCTGGCTGAAGCCGGTGCGCAGGGCTAGGTCGCGCGCCGAGGCCACGTCGGGATCGATCAGGGCCGCATGCAGCGCGACGATCTGGGCTTCGCGGGGAACGGAAGGCTGCGCGAGGGCCGAGAAATGGGCCCCGATCCGCGCCAGTTCGGCCTGCTCGTCATGAGCGGCACCGAACAGCTGGCGAGCCAGCGGCGCGAAGGGGGCAAAGGCCGGATGCGCTTCCCCATCGACCACGCGATCGGCAAGATCGGCAGCGGGCTTGCCGACGAACATCGCCCAGCCGAGCGGCAGCAGGCCAATGCCCCACATCCGCGTCGGGCCAAGTGAGAAGCGCACTGCCCGGCTGCTCGGGCCGGTGGCGCAAAACCGGGCGTGCTCCACCCGGTCGCCATCGGCACCCTCGGCGATCGGGCATGAACCCGAGAAAAACCGCAGGTTGGCCCACTCCGGGTGCAGGTAATCGGCCTCGCCGACATGGCCGTCGATCTCGACGAGATAGAAGCTGGTGAAGTAGCGGCGCAGTTGGGCGGGAGGCTCGAAGAACCGCGCGCGCACGGTGCCCCTGCCCGCAGGCTGGTATTGCTGGTCTTCGCTGCGCCCTTTCACACTTCAGGGGTATGCTCCTGCCACGCCGGCTGCAAGTGCCTGACGCAAAACGGGCGCGGGCTTGCGCCCGCGCCCGTTTTGTTTGGCGATCCTTGCTCTGGATCAGGCGGCCGGAAGGGCGGCCTTGGCCTGGGCGATGACGGCGGTGAACACGCCGGCTTCGTTCATCGCCAGGTCGGCCATGGCCTTGCGGTCCAGCTCGATGCCGGCCAGCTTGGCGCCGTGGATGAACTGCGAATAGGTCAGGCCTGCCTCGCGGACGGCCGCGTTGATCCGCTGGATCCATAGGGCGCGGAAGGTCCGCTTCTTAACCTTGCGGTCACGATAGGCATACTGGCCGGCCTTCTCGACCGCCTGGCGCGCAACGCGGATCGTATTCTTGCGACGGCCGCGGAATCCCTTGGCCTGTTCCAGAATGCGCTTGTGCTTGGCTCGGGTGGTAACACCCCGCTTGATACGGCTCATAAATCAGCGCTCCTCAGTTCAGCCCGTAGGGCGCCCACTTCTTGATCACTTTCGCATCGGCGTCGGAGATCACTTCAGTGCCGCGGTTCTGGCGAATGTACTTGCCGTTATGGCTGATCAGGCGGTGGCGCTTGCCGGCAACGCCGTGCTTCACCTTGCCGGTGGCGGTGAGCTTGAAGCGCTTCTTGACGCCGCTCTTGGTCTTCATCTTGGGCATTTTCGTCTCCTCGATAGAGACACGTCCGATCCGC
>DASTGC010000318.1:0-18775 GCA_035719485.1 Novosphingobium sp. | reverse complement strand
AGAGGAGTTGCCCCTAGTACGAGAGGACCGGGGTGAACATGCCTCTGGTGTACCTGTCGTGGCGCCAGCCGCGCAGCAGGGTAGCTATGCATGGACGGGATAACCGCTGAAAGCATCTAAGCGGGAAGCCTCCCTCAAGATAAGGTATCTTCGAGTCGTGATAGACCATCACGTTGATAGGCCGGGTGTAGAAGTGCGGTAACGCATGGAGCTAACCGGTCCTAATAACTCTGATCATGCTTGATGAATCCCACCATCAATGACAGCCCTGCAAACCTGCAGCGTCGTTGACCGGACGGTCATCCAGCCAGAACATGCAAGTGCATCGATTGAAAACTCCGCTACACCGGCTTCATTGCTTGGTGATCATAGCGTCTGTGACCCACCCGATCCCATCTCGAACTCGGCCGTGAAACCAGACTGCGCCGATGGTACTAACGCTCAAGCGTTGGAAGAGTAGGTCGTCGCCAGGCATTGCAGCCGGTGCAGCGGGAAAACCCATTCACATGTTCACGCAAGGCCGCTGCCGGATCAGTCCGAGCGGCGGCTTTCGTGTCTTGGGGCAGTGCCCCTTATTGGTGACGCGGGGTGGAGCAGCCCGGTAGCTCGTCAGGCTCATAACCTGAAGGTCGTAGGTTCAAATCCTACCCCCGCAACCACCGTTGACTGGACGTTCGAAGGCTTCGCCCCTGGCGAGGCCTTTTTTGTGTCTATCGCCCGTGCCTGAATGAGGCGGTCAGAACGTATAGTCCGGCAGCGAATAGAACGCGCGCTTGAGTGCTTCGCCCCAGCCGGAGCTGATCTGCTGGAAATAGGGATCGGCCGCCGTGATGCGGCGCGAATGAAGGGGCTCAAACTGGTCCTTGGCGATCACCAGCAGGTCCAGCGGGAGGCCGACCGAGAGATTGGCCTTGAGCGTGGAATCGAAGCTGACCATCAGCAGCTTGACTGCGTCTTCGAAGGTCATCGCGCGATCGTAGCCGCGAAGGATGATCGGGCGGCCATACTTTGTCTCGCCGATTTGGAAGAAGGGCGTATCGTAGCTCGCCTCGATGAAATTGCCCTCCGGGTAGATCATGAACAGGCGCGGTTCCATGTCTTTGATCTGGCCGGCCACGATCATCGAGGCGGTGAACCGGCCCTGGCCCTCCTCGCCATTGAAGTCTTCCCGCGCCTGGATGGTTTCGCCCAGCAGCTTGCCGACGAGGCTGGCGACCTGGAACATGGTCGGCGCTTCGAGCAGGCAGTTGTGACGATCGCCCGGAGCCTTGGTCCGCTCCTCCAACTGGCTGACCACCTGCTGGGTGGTGGCGAGATTGCCCGCGGTCATGATCGAGATGATCCGCTCGCCGGGAACCTGCCAGTGGAACATCTTGCGGAACACGGAGATGTTGTCGACGCCCGAATTGGTTCGGGTGTCGCTCATCAGCACGAGCCCGCGGTCGAGCATCATGCCAACGCAATAGGTCATTCGTCCAAACCCCGGATCCTGATCTGCGGGACGATCCGCCGGAGTGGCGACTCGTCCTCCCTCTTGCCCGCTATTGTTGAACGGACTGCTGCTCAACCTCAAGGCTAACCGACAGGGTGGCCGCGCCCGAACCGATGCTGATCCCGGTTACCGGCGCCGCCTCGGCATAGTCACGGCCCGAAGCAACCCGGACGTAGCGGGCATCGGGACTGATCCCGTTGGATATGTCGAAGCCGACCCAGCCGAGTCCATCAACGTGGGCCTCGGCCCAGGCGTGGCCGGCCTCCTGGGCGATGCGATCGTCCATCATCAAATAGCCGGACACATAGCGGGCCGGAACGCCGAGTTCGCGGGCGCAGCCGATGAAGACGTGGGCATGGTCCTGGCAAACGCCCCTGGACGCGGCGAGGGCCTCTTCCCCGGTCGTCTGGCAGTCGGTGTGCCCGAGTTCGTAGGCGACGGCGCCCAGTACTGCTTGCGAGAGATCGTGCAGCATGGTGAGGGTGTCAGCCTTGCCCGGGGCCAGCCTGCCGGCGAGGGCACGCATCTTGGGACCGGCGCGGGTCAGCGGGGTTTGCGCCAGGAAGGCCCAGAGCGGCAGCCGGCCGATGTGCGGACCGAGCACGCCGGCGCGGTCCGCCGTTTCGACCATCCCGCTGCAGGTAATTGCCAGTTCTGTTGCGCCCGGCTCGAGCGAGATCAGCGTCACATGGTTGCTGTTGTGATCCTCATAGCTCGCCTCGACACGCCCACCAGCCAGTTGCATTCGCCATTCGTGCACTTGCTGGCCATGGGTCTCCTTGGGGTTGAGCCGCAGACGCTGCAGCCCGTGGACCAGCGGCGGATCGAATCGGTAATGCGTGAGATGGCGGACGGCGAGGTGCATGGTCTTGCTTTGCGGCTTGGGCGAAAAACCTAATCGATGAACCGGTAGTCGACGGCGATGGCATCGGCGACTTCACGGGTCTGGGCGACGAACGCGACAATGAATTCATGCAGGCCGGCCTCGATGATCTTCTCGATCGGCAGCTGGTTCAGGTTTGCGCAGGCGGTCCGCAGCAGGGCGTGGGCGCGGGTTTCGCCATCGTATTCCCGGGCCAGCGAGGCCATGTTGCTGCGCAGCTTGTCGTAACAGAAGGCGAGCGAGCGCGGGAAGCGGCCGTCAAGGATGAGAAACTGGGCGATGCCGCGCGCATCGAGGCGCCCGGCATTGAGCCATCGGTAGGCCCGGTCACCCGCTACCGAGCGCAGCACCGTTTCCCATTGCGCATGATCGAGGCTGGAGCCGACCCAGGCGACGGAGGGGAGGAGGACGTGATATTTCACGTCGAGAATCCGGGCAGTGTTGTCGGCCCGTTCGATGAAGGTGCCGAGCCGGGCGAAATTGAAGATCTCGTTGCGCAGCATGGTCCCGTCCATCGCCCCGCGCACCTGGGTTGCCTCGCGGCGGATCAGGGCGAGCACGTCGCCCAGACTGCTCTCCCGCACCGGACGGGCGAGCACGTCGCGCAAGGTCATCCACGCCTCGTTGGTCGCCTCCCAGACTTCGCGCGTGATGGCCGTGCGCACCATGCGGCCGTTGGTTCGCGCCTGTTCCATCATGGCGAGGACCGAAGCCGGATTATCGCGGTCACGCAGGATGAAATTGCTCACATTGGGCCCGGTATAGTCCAGCCCCCGCTCGGCGAATGTCCGGTCGAGACCGATGGTGACCAGGACAGAACGCCACTCATCCGCCGAGGCATGGTCGCCCCGTGTCAGCGCGATGCGAAAGCCGGCATCGAGCAGGCGCGCGGTGTTTTCCGCCCGCTCGAGGTAGCGGGCCATCCAGAACACGCCGTTGGCGGTGCGGCCGAGCATCAGTCCCCCAGCACCCAGGTATCTTTGGTGCCCCCGCCCTGTGACGAGTTCACCACGAGGCTGCCTTTCTTGAGCGCCACCCGGGTGAGGCCGCCCGGCGTGATCTCGATCCCGTTGGGCGAGACGAGGACGAACGGCCGCAGGTCGACGTGTCGGGGAGCAAGGCCGGCGCGGGTAAGGATGGGGCAGGTGGAGAGCGCCAGGGTCGGCTGGGCGATGTAGTTGTCCGGCCGGGCCCGCAGCTTGGCTGCGAAGGCGGCGATTTCCTTGCGCGACGAGGTCGGCCCGATCAGCATGCCGTAGCCGCCCGAGCCATGGACCTCCTTCACCACGAGTTCGGACAGATGATCGAGGACATAGGCCAGCGATTCCCGCTCGGCACAGCGCCACGTCGGCACGTTTTTGAGGATCGGCTTCTCGCCGGTATAAAACTCCACGATCTCGGGCATGAACGAGTAGATCGCCTTGTCGTCGGCGATGCCGGTACCCGGCGCGTTGGCAATGGTGATTCCGCCCGCCCGGTAGATGTCCATGATGCCCGGGACGCCGAGGCAGGATGATGGGTTGAATGAGAGAGGATCGAGGTACTCATCGTCGACGCGGCGGTAGAGCACGTCGATCGGTTGCCAGCCGCGGGTTGTCCGCATGGCGATGCGGCCATCGGCGACGCGCAGGTCCGAACCTTCGACCAGTTCGGCACCCATCTGATCGGCGAGGAAGGCGTGCTCGAAATAGGCGGAATTGTAGATGCCGGGCGTCAGCACGGCGACGGTCGGCCGTTCGGCCTGGCTGAACTGGGCGGCCGGCGGGAGACAGGCTGCCATGCTACGTGCGAGGCGGCGCGGGTAATCGCTCACCGGCGCCACGCGCACCCGGCTGAACAGCTCGGGGAACATGGCCATCATCGTTTCGCGGTTCTCCAGCATGTAGGAGACGCCGGAGGGGGTGCGGGCATTGTCTTCCAGCACCATGAACTCGTCGGGCCCGGTGCGCACAAGGTCGATGCCGACGATGTGGGTATAGACGCCGCCGGGAGGGGAGAAGCCCGCCATCTGCGGCAGCCAGGCTGCGTTCTCGCTCAGCAGCCGCTCGGGCAGCTTGCCCGCCCTGACGATCTCCTGGCGGTGGTAGAGATCATGTAGGAAGGCGTTCAGAGCCCGTACGCGTTGCTCGATCCCGCGCGAAAGCTTGCGCCATTCAGCCGCGGCGATGATCCGCGGGACCATGTCGAACGGGATCAGCCGTTCTTCGCCCGCTTCGCTGCCATAGACGTTGAACGTGATCCCGGTACGGCGGAAAAAGCCCTCGGCCTCGGCTGCCTGCTTGCGCAGCCAAGCCGGGTCCTGCTGGTCGTACCAGTCCGAATAGTCACTGTAGGCGGGGCGGACGGCGCCATCGCCGTCCCGCATCTCATCGTAGTTGTTCGCCTGTGCCTGCGCCATGGACCCCCACTATCGGGGAAGGTTGCGACACCTCTTGCGCTCTGCCAAGCAGGAAATGCTGCAAGTGCGAAGAATACGTTTGCGTAAGCCCCCTCAGCGGTCCCATTCTATGGGCAGATTCTTTAGCGCCCAGACGCCCTGGGCCTGCCAGGAAACCTTGGCACCGGGCTGGAGCCTGATGTTGCGGCAGCGCGCGAGCCATTCCTCCAGCACAATCTTGATCTCGCGCTTGGCGAGGTGGATGCCCAGGCAATTGTGCGGGCCTGACGCCAGAGTGAGATGGCGGGCCTTGCGATCGGGATCGATCCGGTGCGGCTCGGAATAAACGCGCTCGTCGCGGCTGGCGAGGAACGTCGGCATTGAGATGAGATCGCCCTCGCGCAGAGCAACCCCGTGGAATTCCTCGTCGCGAGTGACCTTGCGGATGGTCGAGGTGACGCCGAACGCGCGCAGGAATTCGTCCACTGCGTCGGGAATACGGGAGGGATCTTGCCTGAGCCGATCCTGCAGGGGCTGGTCTGCGGCGAGGTGGCGGAAGTACCAGCCCAGGCTGCTGGTCACGGTGTCGAGCCCGCCGGCGTAGAGCACCAGCGCCATACCAAACATGTCACCCTCGTCCATCAGCTTGCCGTTTATCCTGGCGGTGGCGATATGGCTGGCGAGATCGCCCTCGGTAGGGTTTCTGCGTTTTTCGCGCATGAGGTCCATCAGGTAGGCGGTAACCGTGCGCAGGGTCGCCATCTTTGCCGGGATATCGCCGCGCAGGATATCGTATTCCCACTCCAGGAACTGGTCGCGCAGTTCCAGGGGCAAGCCCATCAGACGCAGGAATACGGTTGAGGGGAACGGCGTTGCGAAATCGGTCACGAAGTCGCACGAGGTATGATCGCCAAGCTCATCGAGCAGGGCAATGCAATCGCTCCGCACGGAATGTTCAAGGCGCGCGACCGCGCTGGGCTGGAACCAGGGCTGGAGCACTTGCCGGAAACCCATGTGCCGCGGAGGATCGATCTCGAGCGGGTTCTGCCGCCAGGTGACGCCGAGCAGTTCGCTGAAATTCGAGACAGCGACACTTGAAAACAGGTCGAAGCGCTGAAACACCTCTTGGACCAAGGCATACCGGGTTACCAGCCATGCCGGGCGACCCTCCGCGGCATTCGGCGTCCAGCGGATGTCGGGGCCGGAGTGGAACTCGGCCGATACCTCGAGATAGGGATCGGACTCGCAGGCTTCGACGAATTCTGTAAGACCGTGCGGCCAGACCAGTTCCGGCGGGACGTTGTCGGGAACAGCGGGACGATCGGCAAGTGCTGCGTGATCAGTCATCTTCTCGCTCTCGGTTTTGACATTGGATGACGCAGCTTACCTTATCATGGGTGTGAATCAATCGCGCAGTCCAGTTCGCGCAGGACGGCCATAACCGCTTCCGGCGAGGAGGCGAAGCCAAGGTGATTGCAGCGCAGGGCAATGGCGCGGTCCCGCTCGCCGGGCCAGCCGCAGGCGCTGCGGGGGGCGATCACGCCGTCGCGCGGGCTCCACAGGGCGGTGGTCGGAACAGGCGGCTTTTGGGCGAGATCGGTCGAGCCGACCGGCGGCCGGTCGACCGAATGGCCTGTGATGACCTGATAGGCGCGCCACCCGTTGTTGGCGCGCGGGTCGCCTGAAAAGGGCGTGCCCATGGTGATGACCCGCGCCACATCGGCCGGGGCCAGCTTGGCGATCTCGCGCGCATAGAGCCCGCCGAGGCTCCACCCGACGAGAGCGACCGGTTCCCCGCAGGTCCGCGCGATCGACCGCACCCGGGCAAGGAGAAAAGCGAAGTTTGCCGGCGTCGGCCCCAGATTGAAGCCAAGACCCCATTCATAAACCTTGTGGCCGGCGCTTTCCAGACAGCTGGCCATTGGCCGCATCCTCGCCGGGTGGGCGCCGAAGCCTGGGAGCAGCATGACCGGCATGGCAGTTTGTGCCGGGGCGACCGGGACCTCGCGGCTCATGCGACCCCGGCTGACGATCGCGGCGAGTTCTTCAAGAAGCAGCTTGAGGGGAGGCTTGGGCACGCCGGGCGGGTGCGGTTCGCGGGCTAGACGCGCGCGGCGGCGCAGGCTCTCGCTCGTTGTAGCCGCAGCGGCGCGCATGGCGGCGAAGGAGGTCATGGCAGAACGATGCCCCACTGTGCCTGTGCGGGGGCTGAACGGTTGCCGGCCCGACCGGTTCCGGCGGGGCCGGCGACGCAATCGTCAGGCTGCGAGCCGGCGGGCACCCCGGTAGGGAACTTCAGCGGCGAGGAAAGTGACGTACTGGCGATGCAGATGCTCCACCACGGCGACGTGCAGGGAATGTTCGAACTCAACGCCGGCTTCGCCCCCTTCGCACCAGCGGACCGCGCCGACAAGGCTTTCCATGCCCGGCGGACGCAACAGGACGCGATCGCCCAGACGCAGGTTCATCGCCCGGCTGGCGATCCGGCATCCGCCCTGCGAGACGTCGCGCACGACGACGTCCTCAGTGAAACCCGAGAGCATGCGGCAGCGTGCCGGCATGGCCAGGGTCAGGCGGCGGTCGCTACGCGCCTCGGGCGTCAGGACGTCAGTGGCTGGATCGGTTGGCATCGTGCTTGCTCCTGCCGCTCTTCGCAAGGCCAAGAACGGCTGCGAAGCACGGCTTTTCATCCTTGCCAGTTTGGTTCAAAGATATGGTTAAAGCAGGTTGACCATGCCTGCTCCGGGCGACTGCGAGGGCGTTGCGGAACCACAACGGACCGCCCATATTGCCCGCTCTATGGCCGAACTCGTCATCCGCCGCGGACTTGCCGAACCCGATACGTCCGGCAGTTTCGTCCCCCACAAGCCGCAGCGTCCCGAGAAAAGCGACGGCGGCCGCGCGTTCCGCATCGTCTCCGAATATGAGCCCGCGGGAGACCAGCCCTCCGCCATCGCCGATCTGGTGGCGACTGCGCTGGAAGGCGAGAAGACCCAGGTCCTGCTCGGCGTTACCGGCTCGGGCAAGACCTTCACCATGGCCAAGGTGATCGAGCAGCTCCAGCGCCCCGCGCTGATCCTCGCACCCAACAAGATCCTCGCCGCCCAGCTCTATGGCGAGTTCAAGAGCTTCTTCCCGGACAACGCGGTCGAGTATTTCGTCTCCTACTACGACTACTACCAGCCCGAGGCCTATGTCCCCCGTTCCGACACCTATATCGAGAAGGAAAGCTCGGTGAACGAGGCGATCGATCGGATGCGCCACTCGGCCACCCGCGCCCTGCTGGAGCGCGACGACGTGATCATCGTCGCCTCGGTGAGCTGTCTCTACGGCATCGGCTCGGTCGAGACCTATTCGGCGATGATCTTTGACCTGAAGAAGGGCGACACGCAGGACCAGCGCGAGATCATCCGCAAGCTCGTCGCCCTCCAATACAAGCGCAACGACGCCGCCTTCGCCCGCGGCAACTTTCGCGTGCGGGGCGACAATCTCGAGATTTTCCCCTCGCACTACGAGGACACGGCCTGGCGGATCAGCTTCTTCGGCGACGAGATCGAGGAGATTGCCGAGTTCGATCCGCTTACCGGCAAGAAGGGCGCGAGCCTCGACAAGGTGCGCGTCTACGCGAACTCGCACTACGTGACACCCGGCCCGACAATGAAGCAGGCGGCGGACGCTATCCGCTTCGAACTGGCCGAGCGGCTCAAGGAACTGAGCGCCGAAGGCAGGCTGCTGGAGGCCCAGCGGCTGGAGCAGCGCACCAACTTCGACCTCGAGATGATCGCCGCGACCGGATCATGCGCGGGGATCGAGAACTATTCGCGCTTCCTCACCGGCCGTCTCCCCGGCGAGCCGCCACCCACCCTGTTCGAATACCTCCCCGACAACGCCCTGCTGTTCGTCGATGAAAGCCATCAGACCGTGCCACAGATCGGCGCGATGGCCCGGGGCGACCATCGCCGCAAGCTGACCTTGGCCGAATACGGCTTCCGCCTGCCGAGCTGCATCGACAACCGCCCACTGCGCTTCAACGAATGGGATGCGATGCGCCCGCAGACGGTCGCCGTCTCGGCCACGCCAGGACCGTGGGAGATGGAGCAGGCGGGCGGCGTCTTCGCCGAACAGGTCATCCGCCCAACCGGGCTGATCGATCCGCCGGTGGAGATCAAGCCGGTGGAAGACCAGGTCCAGGACTGCATCGAGGAATGCCGCAAAACGGCGAAGCTGGGCTACCGCACCCTTGTCACCACGCTGACAAAGCGCATGGCCGAGGACCTCACCGAGTTCATGCACGAGGCGGGGCTGAAGGTGCGGTATATGCACTCCGACGTCGAGACGCTCGAACGCATCGAGCTGATCCGCGACCTGCGCCTCGGCGTCTACGACGTGCTGGTCGGCATCAACCTCCTGCGCGAGGGGCTCGACATCCCCGAGTGCGGCCTCGTCTGCATCCTCGATGCGGACAAGGAAGGCTTCCTCCGCTCGGAAACCTCGCTGATCCAGACCATCGGCCGCGCCGCGCGCAACGTGGATGGCCGGGTGATCCTCTATGCCGACCGGATGACTGGCTCGATGGAGCGCGCTATTGCCGAAACTGACCGTCGTCGCGCCAAACAGCATGCCTTCAACGAGGAGCACGGAATCACCCCGGCCACGATCAAGCGTAACATCCACGATATCGTCGCCGACACCGCCAGCCGCGACGGGGTGGTGGTCGAACTTGAGGACGCGGCGCGCAACAACCTCGTCGGTCACAACCTGCGCGCCTACATTGAGGAACTGGAACAGAGGATGCGTGCGGCGGCAGCCGATCTCGAATTCGAGGAAGCCGGGCGCCTCCGCGACGAGATCCGGCGGCTGGAAGCCGAGGAACTCGGCTTGCCCGAGGCCGATCACAAGGCGCCCCGCGTCGGGCGAAGCAACGAAGGCAAACCGGGAACGCGCAAGCTGCGCTATGGCAAGACGCAGCGGAAGTGGGGGCGCTAGCGGTCCGCCGGGCTCAGGCGCCGGTCAGCATGTCGACGTGGTTCATCTTGATTAGCCAGCCACCGCCGTTGCGCACCAGGGTCGCTACGCTCCGGGCCAGCACGCTCGGCTTGCCGGGTGCACCGTTCATCCAGGTGGTCACGTAGTTATAGAAGTGCGCGGTGATTGTATCAATTGTCTCGCCGTAGTCGCAGTAGAGGTTGCCGGCAAAGTGAGCCATCTTGTCGCCGCAGCGCTTTTTTACGCTGATCGGAACCACTCGCAGCGCTTCGCGGCCGACAATGTCGTCGGGGCCTGTGCCGCGGAAAACGCCGTCTTCGGCCCACAGCTCGACCCAGCCTTCCACATCGCCGGTGTCCACTTTCCAGCAATAGCGGGCGAGATGATCGGCGACGGCGACGTAGTCATCGGTGGAAACGGGCATGAACAGAACTTCCTCTCGTTTTGGCGCGCCGGCAGCGAGTAATCTCACTTGCGCTGGTTAGCCTAGCGCCTTGCCGGTTCGACGCCAGCCCAAATTGGCCAGATCATTCTCCCGGCAAGGGATCGAACGTGATGCGAGTGATGCGCCAACCGGTTGCGGCACGGCTCACGGTCATCTCGCATCGGGCGAACAGCAGGGGCTTTCCCGGGCCGCTGGGCAGCCATGTGCTGACGTCATTGTAGAATGAGGCGTTGATCGTGTCCCGTGTCTCGCCATAGTCGCAGCACAGGTTCGCAGTGCGATGGACTTCGGCGCCACCGCAGCGCTGCATTATGCTGATCGGAACCTCGCGCAAGGTGGCCCGGCCGCTGACGGAATCAGGCCCGACGCCGGCGATAAACCCGTCGTCGGTCCACAGGTCCGCCCAGCCATCGCCGTCACCCGCGTCCAGCCTCCAGCAATAGCGGCCGAGGAGATCGGCAATGGCGAGGTAATCTTCGGTACTAACCGGCATTTGCGTGATCATCCAGCATTGCGCTCGGTGTGAATTGTGTAATTTATCGGCCTGCATGTGGAACTTGGGATGCAAGCCTATTGCCTTAGCGGCCAAGCGCCATCAGAAATTGTACCATGTCTGCTCGCTGGTTGCCTGTCACTCTCGCCCTCGTTCTCGCGGGCTGTTCGCAATCCCAAAGCCGGGAGGTCGTCGCGACCGCCGGTGAGGGCGTATATCCCGCCCGGATGCCGCTCAGCGAACTGTCTGCGGCGATTGATATTCCCGCCGACCATGCGCCAATTCAGCCCGATGGCGGGATGTGGACGCGCAATGCTAGCGAACTGACCTTCGGCGTCCCCGGTCAGCCGGCCATGCTCTCCCTCGCCTGCGCGCATGATCGCTTGGGCGCTGCGGGGCTGGTGGTTACCCGCCGCACGCGGGCTGAGGACGGGGCCAAGGCGCTGTTGGCCCTGATCGGCAACGGCCGCATCGCGCGCTTGCCGCTTGACGCGGTGGCAGCGGGCGAGGCCGGTGAATGGCGCGGCACCATCCCGGCGGCGGACACGCGGCTTGACGTGCTTAGGGGCGGCAATCGCATAGAAGGCACGCTGCCCGGGGGTGGAACGATCCTCATGCCGGCCAGCGGCGAACCCGGCCGCCTGCTGATGGAATGTCGCGCGAGTGACCGTGCGGCTGGTTCAGCTTAGACTAGAGCTTGCCGAACTGCGCCTCGTATGCGGCGGTATCTTCGGCGGCGAGCAAGCGGGCCTGTTCGATCCACTTGTCGCGCGCCGGGCGACCGGCAAAGGCACCGAGCTGCGGATCGATCAGGGCAAGGTCTGTGTCAGTCCATGCAGCGATCTGGCTGAAGCTGGTGACGCCGAGCTGCGCCAGCAGGGCGGCCAGCTTCGGGCCGACGCCCTTTAGCCGCGTCAGATCGTCAACCGGGCGATCGGGAATTCCGGGTGGGGTCTCAACAGCGCCCGCATCGGCCGCTTCCTCCTGGACCGCAGCGGCGATGATCTCGGCCACTCCACCGAGTGTCCCCGCCGCGGGTGGGATCGTGAAGGCGGCGCTGGCGGCGGGGGCGGCATCGATGAGCGACTGGTTACGTTCGGCCGGAGCCACGCCTTCGTCGAGCACGTCGGGACGGTGGCTGCGTTCGACCGGGCGGGCGGCGCGAGTGAACAGCCACCACGCCACCAGCAGCGCCAGCACCAGGACGACGGCCAGCACCGGCCAGTTCTGTTCGATCTGCAGCATTGCGGGATTGCCCCTCGGGTTTAACAAAGACCTTGTCGATCACCCGCATAACGCAGCGGAGGCGCGGCGAGAAGCTCTTCCCCACCGATAGTCCAGCGCTCAGCCCGACGCCACTTCCTTGCGGAACAGCACCCGGTCTTCCGGGCCGAAGCCCTTGTGCCACAGCATCCACACGTAGATCCCGAGCGTGGCCGGGATGCCGATCGCCATCATCGCCCACTCGGGGAAGAGGACCCGGGAGGACAGGCCTACCGCGACGGCGGGTATCACGGCCCAGGCGAGGGCACGGCGGAAATTGTTGACCGGTTCTCCCAGCACCCGCGACAGGAGCCGCGCCTTCAGGAGCGAGGCTGTGGCCAGTGCAATCATGAGGGCCGCCGCCGCCGCCGCGATCTGCCATCCTTCATCCCTTCCGGCGATGCGGGTGAGCATGATTCCGCCAGCAGTTAGCAGGCCTTGCAGGACGATCGTGAACAGCGAGAGAACCAAGTTCTGGTAGCGCGCGACATAGACCAGCGCCGCCTCGCTGACGACGGCGGTCGCCGCGACAACCTCGGCCAGTAGCAGAAATCCCAGGGCGCCGGTCCCCTGGACGAAATCGGGCCCGCCAAGGCCCATGAGCCCGGTGCCGGGAATGGCGAGGGCGAGCGCGATGCCGGCCTGGGCTGCCGTGATCCAGAAGCCGACCTGACAGACCTGCCGGGCGATCGCGACGAAATTCTGTTCGCGCACGTTGCGGGTGATGACGGGGCCGAGGACCGGCTCGAAGCTGGTTTTCAGCTTCTGTGGCAACGAGGCGAATTGCTGGGCGAAGAAGTAGATCCCGAGCGGCGCCTCGCCGACGAAGAAGCGCAGGATGAACACGTCGAGCTTGCGGGTGCCCCATTCCACCGCATCGGCTCCGGCCAGCGGCAGGTTACGGTGGGCGATCCGGGCGAGATGGCCGGGGCGGGGGCGCCAGCCCGCCGGCAGGCCGTAGGACCGCACCAGCACCACAAGGGCAAAGCCAGTCGCGGAGCCGACCGAGAGCAGGTAGGCCAGAGACAGGCCGCTTTCGGGTAGCACAAAATAGAGTGCCCCGGCCGCGATCGAGAGGACCCATGGCTCCACCACTGCGCGCGCGCGGACCGTGGTTGCCACATCGAAGCGATAGGCTAGGGCGGCGAGGGCGAGATCGCCCATAGCCAACAACCAGACGGCGAGCGCCAGCAGTTCATCCGTCGGGGTGAAGTTCCCGGTCGGATACATCGCCTCGGGAAACAGGAACAGCAATGCGGTCGCCGCCACGGCGAACAGGGTGGATATGAGCAGGGCATCGGCGATGACGTGGGCGGGATGGTCCCGCTCTTCTGCTAGCCGCGCCGCCAGGCCGCGTTTCTGGCCAAGCGTGGCGAGCATGCCCGCCAGTTCGACCATGACCAGCGCCGAGGCGAAGCGGCCCATCGCGGCGGCGCCATAGAGGCGGCTGGCGATGAACAGGAACGGGATGCGCGCCACCAGCCGCAGCAGGAAGCCGAAGAAGTTGGTCCGCCCGCCCTTGGCGAGTGCGGCGATATCATCCTGACTGCCGGCTGCGGCAGTGGCGTTCACGGGGAAAGACCCTGTTCGGCGCGCAGGGGCCGCGCGAGCAGTTCGGCAGCGATGGCGCCCGCGCTGGCCTCGCCCCGGAGCAGGCGATCGATGGCGCTGACGATCGGCATGGCGATGCCGTCGCGCGCGGCCAGCTCTGCCAGCACCGGTGCGGTGGAAGCGCCCTCGGCAACGCTGAGCTTGCCGGCGAGGGCGTCGGCCGCGCTCCGTCCTTCGCCAAGGGCCTTGCCGAGCGAAAAGTTGCGGCTCGCGGTGGATGAGCAGGTGAGGACGAGATCGCCAAGGCCGCACAGCCCTGCCAGAGTCTCCGCCTTCGCCCCGCGCGCGACGCCGAACCGCAGCATTTCGGCATAGCCCCGGGCGATCAGGGCGGCGCGGGCATTCTGGCCCAGCTTGAGGCCCTCGACGACGCCGCAGGCGATGGCGAGGACGTTCTTGACCGCGCCGCCGATCTCCGCGCCCGTCACGTCGTCCGAATAGTAGGGCCGCAGCATCGGTCGCGAGATGGCCGGAGCCAGCCGGGCCCACTGGGCCTCGCCGCCCGCGCAGGCCAGCGTCACCGCCGTGGGCAGGCCGGCGGCGACTTCATGGGCGAAAGTAGGGCCGGAGAGCACTGCCAAGGTGGAATCGGGCGCAGCATCGCGCGCGACGTCCGCCATCAGTCGCCCGGAGCCGGCCTCGATGCCCTTCGCGCAGAGCACGAGGTCGCGCTTGCCCGCCGGCAGGCTACCCAGAACCGTGGCGAGGAACTGGGCGGGCGCGACGACGAGGAGCACTGGCAGTGCCGCCAGATCGGCGAGCTCGCCGGTCGACCGAACGCTTTCGGACAGACGCGTGCCTGGCAGGAACAGGCTGTTGGTGCGCTTTCCGTTGATTTCGGCGACAAGCTCGCTCTCGCGCGCCCAGATCAGTACTTCGCTGCCGTCGCTCGCCATGGCCTGGGCAAGGGCGGTGCCCCAGGCGCCGGCGCCGATGATGCCGATCCCCGGCCTGCCTTGGGCCTGGTGCACGGTCACGCCTTTACTCCCGCCCCGCGAACGGGCGCCGCGGCAGGATCAAGCGGCCACCGTGGGCGGGCGGCGAAATCGAGCGGGGAGGGGGCGAAGCCGGGCTGGCCGAGGTGTTCGAGCCCGGCCCAGGCGATCATCGCTGCATTGTCGGTGCACAGGCCGAGCGGCGGGGCAACGAAGCGCAGCCCCTGCTCTCCCGCGAGTTGTTCGAGCGCGGCGCGCACGGCGCGGTTGGCGGCGACGCCGCCGGCCACGACCAGAGCGGAAACCGTACCGGCGGTCGCCAGCGCCCGCCCCGTCCGGTCGATCACGCAGTCGATCGCGGCCTGCTGGAAGGCGGCAGCGATGTCTGCCCGGGCGTGAATACCCGCCTCATTGGCGCGAAGCACGGCGCTCTTGAGGCCGGCGAAGGAGAAGTTGGGATCGGCACTGCCGAGCAGTGGCCGGGGCAGGGGCACGATCCGGGCGTCGCCCTCACCAGCGGCACACTCTACCGCCGGGCCACCGGGAAAGCCGAGGTCGAGGATCTTGGCGGTCTTGTCGAAGGCTTCACCAAGCGCATCGTCGATCGTGGTGGCGAGGCGCCGGTAGCGGCCGACACCGTCCACCCGCAGCAACTGGCAATGGCCGCCCGAAGCGAGCAGGAGGAGGTAGGGGAATTCAAGCGAAGGATCGGCCAGGCGGGGCGACAGCGCATGGCCTTCGAGGTGGTTGATCGCGATCAGCGGCTTGTCCCCCGCTAGCGCCAGGGCCTTGGCCGTGACCAGACCGACCATCACCCCGCCGATAAGGCCCGGTCCGGCGGTCACCGCGATGGCATCGGCATCAGCGAGGCCCAGCCCGGCGTCGGCGAGGGTCGCCTCGACCAGCGGGATGACGCGCTCGACATGGGCCCGGGCGGCGATTTCCGGCACGACCCCGCCGTAGGGCCGATGCGCCTCGTCCTGCGAGGCGATGCGCTGGGCTACGATGGCGCGCGCGCCATCCGTGCCCAGGCTGACCAGGGCGGCCGCGGTTTCGTCGCAAGACGATTCAATGCCGAGAACGAGCCTCATCCAGAGCTTTCCTCTAGCGACAAAGCCGCCTAGCACAAGCCGCGCCATGATTGTCCAGCCCGCCACGCCTCTCCGTCTCGGTACCCGCCGCTCACCGCTCGCCATGGCCCAGGCGGAGGAAGCTCGCGCGCGCCTGTGTGCGGCCCATGGCTGGAGTGCGGAGGCAGTGGAACTGGTTCCGGTGACCGCGAGCGGCGACAAGGTGCAGGATCGCCCCCTCGCCGAGATCGGTGGTAAGGCCTTGTGGACCAAGGAGCTCGACGCCCGGCTGCTGGCGGGCGAGATCGATTTCTCGGTCCATTCCGCCAAGGATGTGGAGACGCTTCGCCCCACGGAAATCGCGATTGCCGCCGTTCTCCCGCGCGAGGACGTGCGCGACGTGCTGGTGGGCGCCAATGCCATCCATGCCCTTCCCGCCGGGGCGCGGGTGGGAACCAGCGCGCCGCGCCGCGCTGCCCAGTTGCTGCATGCCCGGCCGGATTGCACGATTGTCCCATTCCGCGGCAATGTGCAGACCCGCCTGGCCAAGCTTGCGGCGGGCGAGGCCGATGCGACCCTGCTGGCCCTCGCCGGCCTGAACCGGCTGGGGCAGCAAGGCGTGGGCCATCCGCTCAGCGCCGAGGAATGGCTCCCGGCGCCTGGCCAGGGGGCCATTGCCATCGAATGCCGCGGCACTGACGATTTCACCGGGCGTGTGCTCGCGGCGATAGACGACCGGCCGAGCCACACTGCGCTCCTGGCCGAGCGCGACCTGCTGGCGGCGCTCGGCGGCAATTGCCACAGCCCGGTCGCCGTGCTCACCCGGATCGAGGGGGGCAGCATCGAGATGCGCGCCGCGCTGTTCAGTCCCGACGGAGCTGAGCGCACGGCGCTGGAACTGGTCTTTCCGGCGGGCGATGCCACCGGGCCGACGCGGCTAGCCGAGGCGCTCCTCGCCAGCGCGGCCGAGGCCATCCGGGTCCACTTCTCGCCAGCATGAGCGAGCGCACCGCTGCTTCCGCCGGCTTGCCGCTGGTCATCGTCCGCCCCGAGCCAGGCTGCTCTGCGAGTCTCGCCCGGGCCAGGGCGATGGACCTCGCAGTTCATGCCTTTCCGCTGATGGCGGCGGCGCCGATCGGCTGGAAGGCGCCGGATGCTAACGGCTACGATGTGCTCCTTGCGGGAAGCGCCAACGTGTTTCGCCATGGCGGCGCGGGACTTACAGGGTTGACCGGGGTTCCGGTCCACGCGGTGGGGGAGACCACGGCGTTGGCCGCACGCAGCGCCGGCTTCACCGTTGCCGTGACCGGTTCCGGCGGGCTCCAGCCGCTGCTGTCCGTCCTCCTGCCCGGAACCCGTGTGCTGCGACTTGCCGGCGCGGAGCGGGTCGCGCTAACCGTGCCGCCTGGCGTCATCATGGACGAGCGGATCGTCTACGCGGTTCGCCCGATGCCCCTGCCGGATGAGTTGGTGTTGCTGCTCCGCGCGCCAGCCGTGATCGCGCTGCATTCCGCCGAGGCGGCGCGCCATCTTCTGGCCGAATTCGATCGCCTCGGTCTGCCGCGAAGCAGCCATGCGCTGGTCACGATCGGGCCGCGGGTCACCGTGGCCGCGGGTGGCGGCTGGCGAACTGTCCTGACAGCGGACACCCCGAACGATGTCGCGCTGCTGGCGAAGGCCCGCAACTTGTGCCACACCCCGGATAAGACCAGTCGACGAAACTGACGGACAAGCTCCCGAGATGCAGGACGAAACCTACAGCGCCGTGCAGCAGCCCGTTCCGGTGGGCCTTGCCCCGCCGGCCCGCCGCGGCGGCGGTGGCACGATCATGCTGGCGCTGGTCGTCGCGTTCCTGCTCGGGGCAGCCGGGGTGACCTATGCCGCATGGGAAGGGCTCGTTCCCTTACCGCGGCCGGCGCAGCAGCTAAAGGCACCCGTGGCATCGGCTAGCACGGCGGCGGTGGCTCCGGTCCAGCCGGCGCCGGTCGCCGAGCCGGTTCTGCTCGGCCAGCAGCAGGACCAGCTGGAGGCCCGCGTGGCGGCGCTGTCGGCCCGGCTCGACACGCTGACGCTGGAGGCCCAGGCCGCGGCGGGCAATGCCACCCGCGCCGAAGCCCTGCTGGTCGCCTTTGCCGCGCGCCGCGCGCTCGATCGCGGCGCTCCGCTCAATGCGCTGGAAGACCAGCTGCGCCTGCGCTTCGGCAACAGCCAGCCCAATGCCGTCGCCACCGTGGTCGAGGCTGCGGCCCATCCGGTTACGCTCGACCAGCTGGTGGCAGGGCTGGACAGCCTCGCCCCGAGCCTGACCCGCACGACCTCCGAAGGGGGGGCCTGGTCGCGGATCAGGCATGAACTGGCGAGCCTGTTCGTCATCCGGCGCGAGGCCGCGCCGAGCCCCGAACCGGTCAACCTGCTCGGCCACGCCCGCATACTGCTGGAATCAGGCCGTACCGATGAAGCCGTGGCCGAGGTCCAGCGCCTTCCCGGTGCAGCCGGGGCGACTGACTGGTTCATTGCCGCCCGCCGCTACGATGGTGCCCGGCGCGCGCTGGACGTTCTGGAAACGTCGGCGCTGATCGGCGATCCGGCTGTGAAGAGCGGGGCGACTCCGCCACCCAAGCCGACAGCCTGAGCCCGGCTCACTTCACCACGTCGGCCTCGTGCCAGATGACGGCCTGGGCGGCTTTCATGCAGTTGTTCGCGGTGTCCCAGGCAATCGACGGCGAACCGTAGAGCCGCCAACCCTGCGCCAGGGCTTCGGACACGCGTTCGCAGAAGGCGCGGTCGTCCTTGCCGGTGAGGAGACGATAGATCGGGCGGTCTTCGGGGGTCTGGTGCATATCCGCAGTCTAGCCGCATTCGCCGCTTGTGCCAGCCCCTGGCCCCCGGCACATTCCCGCGAGCGCCGTCACCACTCGCAAAGGACCCGCATGGAAGCCGCCAGCGATACCGCCCTCGTCCCCCCGCCCGCCGCCGGACCGGAGAAGTGGGGCCACCCACGCGGGCTGTGGACACTGAACGGCACGGAGCTGTGGGACCGGATCTCGTTCCACGGGATGGTCGCCATGCTGGTGCTCTACATGACGGGCGACCTGCTCCAGCCCGATCGGATGGAGCATATCCTCGGCTTCACTGCCTACCGGCAGTTCCTGGAATGGGTGTTCGGCGCGGTTACCCCGGCGGCGATTGCTACGCAGACCTTCGGGCTATACTATGCGGT
>DASTGC010000317.1:0-2276 GCA_035719485.1 Novosphingobium sp. | reverse complement strand
GCACGCGATCTGCCGGGGCCGTTGCAGGACGCCATTCTCTCGCTGTCGCTGGGGGAAACATCGCCGCCATTCGGCTCGATCAAGGACGGCGTGCGCGTGTTGATGCTGTGCGGACGCGACGATCCGAAGGTCGATAACGGGCCGAGCTTCGACCAGATGATGAGCCAGATCGAGGATGACCGGGTGAACAAGCGCGCCCAGGCGTACCTGCGCGACCTGCGCCGCGACGCGGTCATCGAGTACAACTGACCGGATCGGCGGCAGGAGTGCCGGCGCCGCTCGCCGTATCCCTGGGAGATCCCGCCGGCATCGGCCCGGAACTCCTTGCGACTGCCTGGGCCTCGCGCGAGGTTCACCACTTGCCCTGTTTCTTCGCGGTCGGCGGCGTGGGCCTGCTCGCTGCCGCAGCCGCCGCCCGCGGCCTCGACGTGCCGGTCCGGCAGATCGCCAGCCCCGCCGAGGCCATCAGTGTATTCGCCCATGCCCTGCCGGTGCTCGGTAGAGACGATGGCGAATATATGCCCGGCTCGCCCAACCGCGCGGGGGCAGCGCTGGCCCTTGCCTCGCTGGCCCGGGCGGTCGAGCTTACCGTCTCCGGCGCGGCCGGCGCGCTGGTCACCGGGCCCATCGCCAAGAGCCGCCTTGCCGAGGTCGGCTTTGCTCACCCCGGCCAGACCGAATTCGTCGCCGAGGCGTGCGGGATATCTGCGGAAAACGCAGTGATGATGCTGGCCGGGCCAAGCCTGCGCACCGTGCCCCTCACCGTCCATGTCGCCCTGTCGGCCGTGCCGGGCCTCGTCACGCGTGACCTGATCGAGCGCAAGGCGCGGATCGTCGCCAGCGCCCTCGCCCGTGATTTCGGTCTTGACCGCCCGCGCCTTGCCATTGCCGCGCTTAACCCCCACGCCGGCGAGGACGGTCGCATGGGCGACGAGGACCAGCGGATTGTCGCCCCGGCGATCGCCGCCCTCCAGGCCGAAGGCATCGTCGTTACCGGCCCGCACCCGGCAGATGCCCTGTTCGCCGCCCATAACCGCGAGGCCTTCGACGTCGCGCTTTGCCTTTATCACGATCAGGCGCTGATCCCGATCAAGGCACTCGATTTCGATGCCGGAGTGAACGTCACCCTGGGCCTGCCGATCGTGCGCACCTCGCCCGATCATGGCACTGCCTTCACGATAGCCGGGAGAGCCGCAGCCCATCCGGGCGCCACCCTCGCGGCAATCCGCATGGCCGGGGAATGTGCGGCCCGGCGCGCCGGCGCATGACCCTGCCCGTCCTGCCGCCGCTGCGCGATGTCATTGCCACCCACGGCCTCTCCGCCAGCAAGGCACTCGGCCAGAATTTCCTGTTCGACGAACAGCTCCTCGCCCGCATCGCCGCCATTCCCGGCACCCTGCGGGACCGTCCGGTCCTCGAAGTCGGCCCTGGCCCGGGCGGGCTGACCCGCGCCCTGTTGCGCGCCGGTGCCCGGGTGACCGCAATCGAGATGGACCGCCGCTGCCTGCCTGCGCTGGCCGAACTGAGCGCGGCGTTTCCTGGCCAGCTGACCGTGATCGAGGGGGACGCGCTCAGGCAGGACACCGGCAAGCTTTTCGCCGAACCCTTCGCAGTCGTGGCCAACCTGCCATACAATGTCGGTACGGCCCTGTTCACCGGCTGGCTCTCGGGAGAGGCATGGCCGCCACCGTGGACCTCTCTGACGCTGATGTTCCAGCTCGAAGTGGCTGAACGGATCGTCGCCGCGCCCGGCACCAGCGCTTATGGCCGCCTCGCCGTACTGGCCCAGTGGAGGGCCAGGCCGAAGCTCGCAATGAAGGTCCACCGCTCAGCCTTCACCCCCCCGCCCAAGGTGATGAGCGCCATTGTCCACGTCGAGCCGGCCAGCATGCCGCCGGATATCTCGGCCCGCATGCTCGAGCGTGTCACCGAGGCCGCCTTCGGCCAGCGCCGCAAGATGCTGCGCCAGAGCCTCAAGGGCCTGCCGGGCGCGCTGGCGGCGCTGGAGCAGCTCGACATCGATCCGGCGCGGAGAGCAGAGACGCTGTCGGTTGATGAATTTGTCGTCATCGCCCGGGCCCTGAGCGCCTGACCGGGTCCGTCGGCTGGCCTTACACTTGCCGAAGCGTTAACCATCCCTTCCCGCGGAGCCCGGCGCGTGGCATGATCGTTGCGTCGGGGTTGCAAAGGCCACTCGTGGTAATTGCGTAAGGGCAAAAGGGAACAGGGTCAGGGCATGTTGCGCAAGGTCGGCCGCCTCTTCGTGATCAAGACGC
>DASTGC010000316.1:0-7785 GCA_035719485.1 Novosphingobium sp. | reverse complement strand
AAGCTGGCGACCGGGGCCATGCGGATCGGCATTTCCGCCAGATTGGCCAAGGTGGCATTCGCGCAAGCCTTTGACGTCATGGTGGAAGATGTCGAGGAGTACTGGCACGGCCAGGTGCCGCCCTACCTCCCGCTGTTCGATTGGGCGGCGAATGGAGCCGCGCCGCCCTCGGGCGAGGACCTGCCGCTGTTCCGCCCGTTCATGCTCGCTCATCCGCTGGAGGAGGGGGCGGCGGTCGACCTCGGCGAATACGTGGCCGAGTGGAAGTGGGATGGCATTCGGGTCCAGCTGGTATCGACCGGGGCGGAGACGCGGGTCTATTCGCGGTCCGGCGACGACATTTCGGGCAGCTTTCCCGAGATTGCCGCAGCGCTGGCGATTCCCGTCGTGCTCGACGGGGAATTGCTGGTGCGCGGTAGCCACCAGGGCGGCGAGGCTGGCGGGGCGGCGAGCTTCAACGCCCTCCAGCAGCGGCTCGGGCGAAAGGCGGTGTCGAAGCGGATGCTTGAGGACTACCCGGCTTTTGTGCGGATCTACGATATGCTGATCGCCGAAGGGGAGGACCTGCGGGCGCTGGCGTGGGAGCAGCGGCGCGAACTGCTGGAGGACTTTTCCACCCGGCTTGATCCGGCTCGGTTCGACCTTTCTCCGGTGGTCCAGGCGGCGTCGTTCGACGAGCTCGGCGAGATCCGGGCGCGGGCGCGGGACGAGGCCATTGAAGGCGTCATGCTCAAGCGGCGCAACAGCCCCTATTTGGCAGGGCGCAAGACCGGGATGTGGTACAAGTGGAAACGCGATCCGTTGCTGGTCGACTGCGTGCTGATGTATGCCCAGCGCGGCAATGGGCGGCGTTCCAGCTTCTATTCCGACTTCACCTTCGGCTGCTGGGACGGCGATCCCGATGCGGGGGCGGAACTGCTCCCGGTGGGCAAGGCCTATTTCGGCTTCACCGACGAGGAGCTGAAGTGGCTCGACCACCATGTCCGCCAGCACACCGTAAACCGCTTCGGGCCGGTGCGCGAGACCGACCGCAGCCTGGTGCTGGAGGTTGCATTCGATTCGGTTCACGCCAGCAAGCGCCACAAGTCTGGCCTCGCCATGCGCTTCCCCCGGATCAGCCGAATCCGCCGCGACAAGCCCGCGCACGAGGCCGACCGGCTGGACAGCCTGCGCGCGCTGATCCGCGATTGATCTGGATCAAGGCGGCTTGATCGGACCTGCGGCACGCATCAACCTGAAGACAAATGCGTCGTGCGGAGATTGCAGTGACCACCGATACCGAGACCCGTCCCGCCGCGCCCTATGAAAGGATAGGCGGGCAGGACGTCCTGCGGGCCATTGTGGACCGGTTCTATGACCTGATGGACGCCGACCGGGCCTATGCCGACCTGCGCGCGATGCACGCGCCCGACCTTGCCCCGATGCGCGAGAGCCTGACCGGGTTTCTCACCGGCTGGTCGGGCGGCCCGCGCGACTGGTTCGCCGCCGGCAAGTGCGTGATGGGCGCGCACCGGCCACTGGCGATCAGCCCCGCCGCATCGGGCCAGTGGATGGCCGCGATGAGCAGGGCAATCGACGAAACCATCGGCGCGCGCGATCCCGAGCTGGCCGAGGCGATGACCGCAGTGCTCAGGCAAATGGCCGCCGCGATGGTGAACCGGCCCGAAGCGGCCTAGGATTACGGCAGTGAGCCGATGAAACCGAAACTGCTGACCACCCTGCCCGGCTACGGCGCGGCGCAGCTGCGGGCCGACACCCTTGCCGGCCTGACCGTGGCGCTGGTCGCCCTGCCGCTCAGCCTCGCCATCGCCATTGCCTCGGGTGCAAGCCCGGCCTCGGGGCTGGTCACGGCCGTGGTCGGGGGGTTCCTGATCTCGCTGCTCGGCGGCAGCCGGGTGCAGATCGGCGGTCCGACCGGAGCCTTCATCGTGGTGGTTTATGGGGTCATCGCCACCCATGGCTACGACGGGCTGGTGCTGGCGACGCTGATGGCCGGGCTGATCCTGCTGGCGGCAGGCCTGCTGCGCGCCGGAAGCCTGGTGGAATGGGTGCCTGAGCCGGTCATCAACGGCTTCACGATCGGCATTGCGGTGATCATCGGCTCAGGCCAGCTCAAGGACTTCCTCGGGCTGGGCGTGGCGCACATGCCGGCCGATTTCCTGCCGAAGATCGCTGCCATGTGGGCGGCGCGCGGCTCGCTCAACCCGGTCGCCTGCGCGGCGGGTCTGGGCAGCCTTATCGCCATCGTGGCGGCGCGCCGCATGTTTCCGCGCCTGCCGGGGCTAATCGTAGTGGTGGCCGCGGTCTCGGCGGCGGTGGCCCTGCTGCACCTGCCGGTGGACACCATCGGCTCGCGGTTCGGCGCGCTGCCTTCAACGCTCCCCCTGCCCCGCCTGCCTGCTGTCAGCCTCGACCGGTTGAAGGAGTTGTTTCCTTCGGCCCTGGTGATCGCCTTTCTCGCGGCAATCGAATCGCTGCTGTCCGCGATGGTCGCTGACCGCCTGATCGGCGGCAGCCACCGGCCCAATGCCGAGGTCCTCGCGCAGGGGTGGGCCAATATCGGCTCGGCCCTGTTCGGCGGCCTGCCCGCCACCGGCGCGATTGCGCGAACCGCGACAAACGTGCGCGCCGGGGGACGGACGCCCGTGGCCGGGTTGGTCCATGCGGTGGTGATCATGGGTTTCATGCTCCTGGCCGCGCCGCTTGCCGGATACCTCGCGATGCCGGCGCTGGCCGCGCTGCTGCTGAGCACGGCCTGGAACATGAGCGAGCCGCACAAGTGGCGGCAATACTGGGCTGCGCCGCTGTCGGACCGGTTTCTGCTGCTGCTGACCCTGGTGCTGACGGTCCTGACCGACCTGACCATCGCGATAGGCGTGGGCGTGGGGCTGGGCCTGGCGTTGCGGCTGCGCGAAGGGCGCACGGCGGTTGAGGCCTGGTCGGAGCCCGATCGCTAGATCTGGAAGAGTTTCTCGCGCGAAGTTGCGCCACGCAACAAGGTCACGCTCGACGACGGTGCGCCGAGCGCCGAGGCGATGAGCTGGCGGACGGCTTCGGTGGCCTTGCCGTCTTCCGGCTTGGCCCGCACCTTCGCCATCACCCTGCCATCAGCGATTTCCAGCCCCTCGCTCCGCGCGCCGGGCGTGACCCTGACGCCGAGGCGGCCGGCGCTATCGGCAAGGGCCCGCAGGTCGGCGGCTTCGGGCAGTTCAGCCCTGGGCCGAGCCACGGCCGGAATCCGCGAGACCGGCAATCTCGGCGCGGTGGCCGCGCGCGAGGCCGACGTAGACCGCCACGCCCGGGTTCGGCTCGGACGATGGAAGCAGGTCGCGCATGTAGGCGGCGGGTCGCCCGCCCCACAGCTGGCCCGCCGGAATGCGCTTGCCCGGGGTCAACAAAGCGCCGGCGGCGAGCATGGCGCCGGATTCGATGGTGGCGCCGTCCATGACGATCGAGCCGAGCCCGACGAAGGCGCGATCATGCAGGTGGCAGCCGTGGATCATGGCCATGTGGCCGATCAGCACGTCATCCCCGATGATCGTGGCATGGCCCTCGGGCCGCTCCGGGATGGGGCTATCGCAGTGGATTACGGTTCCGTCCTGGATGTTGGAGCGCGCGCCGATCACCACCCGGTTGACGTCGGCGCGGATCACGCAGTTGTACCAGACGCTGGCATCGGGCCCGATCTCGACATTGCCGATGATGCGGCAGCCGGGCGCGATGAAGGCGCTGTCATGGATGCGGGGGAACTTGCCCTGCCACGGCAGGATTGAGACCTCGGGGCGCGACACTGTCATCCAGACTCTCCTCAGGCGCCGAGCAGGCGGGCCGCGTGGGCGGCATAATAGGTCAGAACGCCCGAGCAGCCGGCGCGCTTGAAGGCGGTCAGGGTTTCCAGCACCATCACATCGCGGTCCGCCGCGCCAGCGGCCACGGCATGCTCGATCATCGCGTATTCGCCCGAGACCTGGTAGGCAAAGACCGGTACGGCGAACTGCTGCTTCACCCGCTGAATGATATCGAGATAGGGCAGCCCGGGCTTGACCATGACGGTATCGGCACCCTCGGCGAGGTCGAGCCCGACCTCGCGCAGGGCCTCCTCGGCATTGGCCGGGTCCATCTGGTAGGTCTTCTTGTCACCCTTGAGCAGGCCGGCGCTGCCAACTGCATCGCGGAACGGGCCATAGAAGGCCGAGGCATATTTCGCCGCATAGCTCATGATCTGGACGTTGCGGTGCCCGGCAGATTCGAGCGCTGCTCTGATCAGGCCCACACGGCCGTCCATCATGTCGGACGGGGCAACGATATCGGCCCCGGCGCGGGCCTGGTTGAGGCTCTGCTGGATCAGGACCTCGGCCGTCTCGTCGTTCAGCACATAGCCGGAGGCATCGATCAGCCCGTCCTGGCCATGACTGGTATAGGGATCGAGGGCGACGTCGGTAAGCACGCCCACGCTGTCACCCACCGCGTCCTTGATGGCGCGCACGGCGCGGCACATCAGGTTATCGGGATTGAGCGCTTCGGTGCCCGCGGGATCGCGGCGATCGGGTTGGGTGTTGGGAAACAGCGCGAGGCAGGGGATGCCGAGGGCAACGGCCTCGCGCGCGCGGTCGGCAATGCCCTTCACGCACCAGCGCGACACCCCGGGAAGGGAGCCGATCGGCTGTTCGATTCCGTCACCATCGGTGACGAAAAGCGGCCAGATCAGGTCGGACGGGGCAAGCGCCACTTCACGGTGGAGCGCGCGGCTCCACGCCGTGGCGCGGGTGCGGCGCAGGCGCAGCGCAGGATAGGCGCCAAGGGCAGGGGACCTGGTCATGGCGCTGTTCCTTGCCGGAAACCCGGCCCGCCTTCAACTTATCTAAGGCCAATCAGCGCAGGGCAATGCGAACGGCTGCGGGCCCGGGGCGGATCGCCCGCATCTGGGCGAGTTTCGCGCGGAACTGGTCGAGCTGGCCGGGGTCGACCTGCCGCGCCACGGTGACGGTGGCGAAGCTTTGGCCGAGCGGGTTCACCGTGCGCCCGTCTCGGTACATCTCGTAATGCAGGTGCGGGCCGGTCGACAGACCGGTCGAACCGACATAGCCGATAACTTCCCCCGCGCTGACCCGTTCGCCGGGGCTGACCGCGATGCGGCTCATGTGGCCATAGCCAGTGCCGAGACCGCCGCCGTGTTCCAGCCGCACGTAGTTGCCGTGGCCGCCGTGATAGCCGGCAAAGGACACCACTCCGGCCGCCGAGGCGACGATCGGCGAACCCCAGGCCGCGCCAAAATCCACGCCCGCATGCATTCGCGAATAGCCGAGGATCGGGTGGAAGCGCTCGCCGAACAACGAGGTGATGTGCCCGTTCACCGGGGCGAGCAGGCCCGCGCCGGAATAGCCCGAGGCGACATAGCGCGGGGCGGAGAGCGTCTCGGCCGAATAGAACCCCCCGTCACTGCCCCAACGCAGCAGGCGGGCGACCGGCTGGTTGCCGCGATCAAGCCCGGCATAGAGCAGGCGGCCGGGCTCGGTCTCGCCGGTCGCGGCTCGCCTGAAGGCAAAGACGAGATCGAAGGTATCGGATGGCTGGACGTCGCCATCGAGGCTGAGATTGGCATCCAGCGCCTGTAGATATTCCTGGATTGCCGCAGGCGGCGCCCCGGCGGCGCGCGCGGAGCGGTAGAGGCTGGCGCCGACCGTACCGCGGATCCTGAGCGGGGTGGTATCGACCGGAATCGCCCGGTGTTCCAGGACGAGCGCCCCGCCGCTGCGGGTGACAGCGAGGGCGAGATCGAGCCGGGCGCGCAGTTCGACGCTCTGCAGTGGGCGCGGCTGGCCCGGAGCAGCGCGCGGGCCCAGCACCAGGGCGACGCGCGTGCCCGGAGCGAGCTGCTCGGGCCTGACCGCACTGACCACCAATGCGCTGGCCCGCGCCGCATCGCCATCGGCCGCGCCGGCGCGACGGAGCAGGGCGGCAAGATCGTCGTCGGAGGAGAAAGTGGAGGTGAAGGCCACCTGCGGCCGCTCGGGCACGAAGGCCACGGGCCGCAGCGCCGCGCTTGGGCTGGCGCCATGCTGGAGACGCGTCGTGTCATAGGACAGGGGCACCGCGCCAAGCCGGCGCCACTCGCTGACGCGGGCATCCTCGGCATGGGTCGCCGGGGCCGCTTCGAGCCGGCCAAGCCCGGGCCAGAAGGAAAAGGCGCAGAGCGCCAGCCCCGCAAGGGTCGCCATGCCCCGCCACCAGCGGCGCGTGCCGATGCCATCGGCGAGATCGACCACCCAGTCGGACGTGTCGAGGCGCAGGTCAGCCAGACGCCGGGTCCGGCGCGGCGGACTTGCGACAGGTCCATCGGGCGGACACGCGAGCGGCGGCGCCACGGCGGTGCCGGCTTGCGGCAGGTCCTGATCGTGCGGTCCGAACACCGACCCTCCAGCGAATTCCCCAAGAGGTGTGCACCAGCAGGGTTAACATGAGCCTAAGTTGCGCCGAACCGAGCGGGCAAGTTGTCGAAAAACTACTTGCCGGCAAGTTGGCGCGGTTGCGGTTGGCATGGGCCGATGCCACATCCGGAAGTGCCGATGGCCTATTCTCTGCCTGGATCCGCCACCCGCGCGCTAGCCGCCGAATCCAGGAGCGTCGCGTCCGGCAGCGACAGCCGCGTGAAAGCGGTGCTCGGCCCGACCAATACCGGCAAGACCCATCTCGCGATCGAACGGCTCTGCGCCCATTCCTCGGGCGCGATCGGCTTTCCGCTGCGCTTGCTGGCGCGCGAGGTCTACGACCGGGTGGTGGCGCTCAAGGGGGCCGACCAGGTGGCATTGATTACCGGCGAGGAACGGATCGAGCCGAAGCATGCGCGCTGGCTGCTGTGCACCGTCGAAGCCATGCCCAGAAGTGGATATGGGGGCCGCCCAGACCTTGCTTTCGTGGCACTGGTCGAAGCGCAGCTTGGCGCCGACCGCGAGCGCGGCCTTGTGTTCACCGACCGGCTGCTCCATGCCCGGGGGCGCGAGGAAACGATGATCCTTGGGTCGGGCGTGATCGAGCCGATGGTCCGGGCGCTGGTGCCCCAGGCCGAAATCATCGGGCGGCCACGGTTTTCGACGCTGAGCCACGCCGGGGCGAAAAAACTGAGCCGGATTCCGCCGAGGAGCGCGATCGTCGCCTTCTCGGCCGAGCAGGTCTACGCCGTGGCCGAGATGCTGCGCCGGTTCCGGGGCGGGGCGGCCGTGGTGATGGGGGCGCTCTCGCCCGAGACGCGCAACAAGCAGGTGGCGCTGTTCCAGTCAGGCGAAGTGGACTACCTCGTCGCCACCGACGCGATCGGCATGGGCCTCAACCTCGATGTCACCCATGTCGCTTTCGCGGGGCTGTCCAAGTTCGACGGCATCCGCAACCGCCGGCTGACCATAACCGAGATGGCGCAGATCGCCGGACGCGCCGGGCGCCACCAGCGTGACGGAAGCTTCGGCACGCTGGCTGGGGCCGGCGGCCACGACGCGGAATTCACCGACGAGGAAGTCTGGGCGATCGAGGAACACCGGTTTCCGCCGCTGACCCGACTCTTCTGGCGCGATGCCGATCCCCGCACGGACCGGCTGGCCCATCTGATCGAGGACCTTTCGCGCCCGCCCGAGCGGCCCGAGCTCGCCCCGGCACCCGAAGCGATCGACCTGGCCGTGATGCGGCTGCTGGCCGACAACACCGACATTGCCAGCACCGTACGCGGCGATCGGGCGGTAGCGCGGTTTCGCGAGGTCTGCTCGTTGCCGGACTTTCGCCAGCAGGGCGCGGAGA
>DASTGC010000315.1:0-4739 GCA_035719485.1 Novosphingobium sp. | reverse complement strand
CTTCGCCGCCCTCGTCCCCCTGCTGGCGCTTGCCGCCTGCGGCCACAAGACGCCCGACCAGACCGCTTCCCCAACAGTCGAGGGCGCCAGCCCCGCCGAAGTGGCGACCGACTGGACGGCGCAGAATCCGACCGATCCGGCGGTCCCCGTCACCCTGCCGACGACGCAGATGACGAACAACGGCGTCCAGGCCACCGGCGCGCCCGGCAAATAGCCGGGGCGGCGCGGCCATACGTCCGGCCCTACCGCTTGCGCACGAACTCGGCGCGCAGGACCAGCCCCTTGATCCCCTCGAACCGGCAGTCGATCTCCTGGGCGTCGCCGGTGAGGCGGATCGACTTGATCACGGTGCCTTGCTTCAGCGTCTGGCCCGCGCCCTTGACCACGAGGTCCTTGACCAGGGTGACCGAATCGCCGTCGGCCAGCACATTGCCCACGGCATCGCGCACCTCCACCGCATCGGCCGCCGCGCGCTTCGCCGCCAGTTCGCTGGCCGGCATCCACTCGCCGCTGTCCTCGTCGTACACGTAGTCGTCGTCGCTCATGGGCCCTCCTGACAGCAGCGCTTTGGGCGCGGATCGGCCCGCAGGCAAGGGCTCGAAGCAGCGGGGGCTCAGGCTCCGGCCGGATCGATCGTGCCGCACCAGTCGCTGCGCCGGCCGCGCCATGGCTCGGCCAGGCCCTCGCGCACCAGCTGCTCGCCGAGGCTCTGGCCGTGGCGGACCACCACCCGCAGCAAACGGCCATAGCGATCACGGTCGCGCGCATAGGGAGCCAGCTCGAAGGGCCCGGCGTTGAGCAGCGCAATCAGCCGCCGCGTCGCCGCGTCGCCGCGCGCCTGCTCGGAGGCACAGCGCGCCGCGTGGGTTTCGGGCGCGTTGATGTCGGCGATGCGGATCTTCTCGCCGGCGAGCCAGAAGGTGTCGCCATCGACGACGCAGGTGGTGCGCGGGCCTTCCGGGCAAAGCGTGAAGGCGGCGCCATAAAGGAGCGGGGCGAGGGTGATGAGAGCAAGGGCCATGCCCCCGCAACAACGGCAAGGCCGGGTTGGTTTCCATCCGTGTAAATACTTGTAAAAGCGCAGAAATGGAGTGAAATCGCTCCGGATTACAGAGCGTTGTGGATGGGTATTCGCCGCGGGGCCCGGGTTCGTGCGACTGGCCCGTCCGATCCGGCACCACGGCGGTGGCAAGGCCGGGCCGGTTCCCGCCGATCCGGCAGCAACAGTCTGGCGCGCGATGGGCCATGCCGCCGGACCCGCCGAAAACCGCTTCAAATTGCGCGGCGAAGGGCTAAGGGCGATCCATGACCATTCCGCAAGACGCCACCCGCGATCCGGCGATGCTCGCCAAGGCCGAAACCCTCGTCGAGGCCCTGCCCTACCTGCAACGCTACGCGGGCCGAACCTTCGTGGTGAAATACGGCGGCCATGCCATGGGCGATCCCGACCTTGCGCTCGATTTCGCGCAGGACGTGGTGCTGCTCAAGGCGGTCGGCATCAACCCGGTGGTGGTCCACGGCGGCGGCCCGCAGATCGGGGCCATGCTCAAGAAGCTGGGCGTGGAGAGCCGCTTCGTCGACGGCCTCAGGGTGACCGACAAGGCCACGGCCGACATTGCCGAGATGGTCCTGAGCGGCTCGATCAACAAGGACCTGGTCGGCTGGATCGCCAATGCCGGCGGCCGGGCGATCGGCATTTCCGGCAAGGACGGCGGCCTCGTCACCGCGCGTAAGGTCGAAAAGACCATGCGCGATCCCGATACCGACGAGATGCTGCGGGTGGACCTCGGCTTCGTCGGTGAGCCGGACGTGATCGACACCACCGTGCTCGACACGATGATCGGCGCGGGTCTGATCCCGGTAATCGCCCCCATTGCCTGTGGCGCCGATGGCGAGACCTACAACGTCAACGCCGATACCATGGCCGGCGCCATCGCCGCCGCGCTCGGCGCGGCCCGGCTGTTCCTGCTGACCGATGTCGCCGGCGTGCTCGATAAGGACAAGAACCTGCTGACCGACCTTACCCCGGCCGACATTGACCGCCTGTCCGAAGACGGCACGATCAGCGGCGGCATGATTCCCAAGCTCGAGACCTGCGTCCTCGCGGTCGAGGCGGGCTGCGAGGCGGCAGTGGTCATCGACGGCCGGGTCAGCCATGCCATGCTGATCGAGGTCTTCACATCGAAGGGCGCGGGCACGCTGATCCGCAAGGGTTGAGCGGCCCCGGCCAGATGGCACGTCGGGAGGAGGAACCAATTGTCGGCCCGATCTTTGCCCGCAATATGACGCGTTTCAGCCAGTCGCTTGCCATGGTGGCCGGCCTGCTCGTGCTTGCCGGCTGCGAGCGCCAGGCGCCCTCCGGCCCCGCGCCGAGCCCCGCCGCCGCCGGGGCCGAGGAACTGGCCCCCGGCTCCGCCCCGCTCTCCCACGCCAGCGAGACCGTCCCCGCTGTTCCCGCCCCGGTCGCCTCCAGCCTTGCCGAGCGGCCCGCGGGCGACAGCCGCCCGCCCGACCTCGTCCTGCGCCAGTGGGGCACGGCTATCGAGCGGCGCGACTGGGCCGCCGTGCGCGCCCTGTGGGGCCATGGCGGGGCCGACAGCGGCGTCAGCGCGCGGCACTTTGCCGCCGGGTGGGACCGGCTCCGGCACCCGGTGGTCTCGATCGGCAAGGGCTCGCAGGAAGGCGCCGCCGGTTCGCTCTACTACAGCGCCCCGGTGACGATAACCGACGGCGCCCATCGCATTGCGGGCACGGTCACCATCCGCCGGGCCAACGATGTGCCCGGAGCCACGCCGGAGCAGTTGCGCTGGCACGCCGATGCGACGACCCGTGCCCCGTGGACGACCTTGCGCTGACCGGCTAAAGCGCCTGCGACCCGCCCCTAGCGAAAGGCGCCACGGTGCTGTTCCTGACCCTGTTCGAAATCGTCGGCTACCTGATCAACATCGTCGTCACCCTGGTGATCGTCCAGTTCGTGCTGAGCCTGCTGATCAGCTTCAACGTCGTGAACATGCACAACAACGTGGTCGCTGCGATCTGGCAGGCGGTGAATGCGCTGCTCGATCCGATCCTGCGCCCGATCCGCCGGATCATGCCCGCCACCGGCGCGCTCGACCTGTCCCCGATGGTGCTGATCATCGGGCTGACGATCGTGCAGATAGTCCTCAAGAACATGGCCATGGCGGCCGTCTACTGACCGGAGCTTACCCGTGACCGACCTCATCGACGGCAAGGCCTTTGCCGAGGGGCTGCGTGCCCGCGTTGCCACCCTTGCCGTCGAATTCACAGCCAAGGCCGGGCGCCAGGCCGGCCTTGCCGTGGTGCTGGTCGGCGAAGATCCGGCCAGCCAGGTCTATGTCCGCAACAAGGGCAAGCAGACCCTCGCCTGCGGCATGGCCAGCTTCGAGCACAAGCTCCCCGCTGATACCAGCGAAGCGGACCTGCTCGCCCTGGTGGAGCGGCTCAATGCCGATCCAGCGGTCGATGGAATCCTCGTCCAGCTGCCTCTGCCCGGCCATATCAACGAGCAGAAGGTCATCGCCACGATCAACCCCGACAAGGATGTCGACGGGTTTCACGTCGTCAATGCCGGGCGCCTTGCCGTCGGCCTGCCGGGGTTTGTGCCCTGCACCCCGCTCGGCTGCCTGATGCTGCTGAAGGACCGCCTCGGTAGCCTCTCGGGGCTCGACGCGGTGGTGATCGGCCGCTCCAACATCGTCGGCAAGCCGATGGCGCAGTTGCTGCTGGCCGAAAGCTGCACTGTCACTGTCGCGCACAGTCGGACGAAAGACCTGCCGGGCGTGGTCCGCCGCGCCGATATCGTCGTTGCCGCGGTCGGCCGTGCGGAAATGGTCAAGGGCGAATGGCTCAAGCCGGGGGCGACCGTCATTGACGTCGGGATCAACCGCGTCCCCGCGGCGGAAGCGGGCAAGACCCGGCTCGTCGGTGATGTCGATTTTGACTCGTGCCAGGGCATTGCCGGGGCGATCACCCCGGTGCCCGGGGGGGTTGGCCCGATGACCATCGCGGTTCTGCTGCGCAACACCCTGGTAGCGGCCCACCGCAATGCCGGGCTTGCACTCGCCGGCGACGCCATCTGACCGGAGCCCGGCCCACGTGAGCCGGCAAGGGGCGAGCTATTGCAGCGTCGCCCTGTCGTCGTCGGTGTCGCGGCGGGAATAGAACTGCATGAGCTGGATCATCAGCTCGCACCGCGCGGCGAGGTCGGGCGCCTCCAGCAGCGCTTGCTTCGAAGCCGGATCGAACGGCGCCACCTGGGCCACGCCGTTGATCAGCGTCTGGTCGTCCAGCCGAGCGACCGACTCCCAGTCTACCCGATAGCCCTGGATCGCGGCGAAGCGGCGTGATTCCCGCTCGAATGAGGCGCGTTCGATCGGGGCGAGGGTCTCGTGGGCGATCTCCTCGAACAGCTCGGCATCGACCTGCCGGAACGGCGTGGTGACGTCGCGCTCGCGGATGATCCGGAAGCGGGCCTCGCCTTCCAGCACAAGGTTGAACCGCCCGTCGGGCAGGGCCTCCACTTCGCCGATCCGGCCGAGGCAGCCGACCGCGTAAAGTGGCGCGCCCTCTGCGGCCTGTTGCGGCTGGATCATGCCGATGCGCCGGTCGCGCGCGAGGGCATCGGAGATCATCGCCCGATAGCGCGGCTCGAAGATGTGCAGCGGCAGCTGCAGCCCGGGATAGAGCACGGCGCCTGCCAGGGGAAAAATCGAGATGCG
>DASTGC010000314.1:0-5955 GCA_035719485.1 Novosphingobium sp. | reverse complement strand
GTTGTAATAGACGCTCGTGGCCGCGCTGCCGTTGCCCGTTACGCCGCATGATACCGCTGCCTGCGCGGCGGAACCGCCGGCTATGGCCGCCAGCGCCGCGATAAGCGCCATCAAACCTCGGATCAGGGGTTGCATAGTCATCTCAGCGCGCCTCCACCGGCTTGATTTCGCCGAGGCGGACGACGCCTTCGGCCTTGGCCGGAATCGTGATTTCGAAAGTGGATTTCTTGTCGTCGAGCATCTCGAGCCGCCACCGCCCCGGGGCGAGACCGGCCGCGCCGAACCGGCCCTGCCGGTTGGTGAACAGGGTCACCGGGGCCCGGTCGGGCTTGGCCAGCTCGACCGCCCTGCCTGCGACGAGCGAGACCGGGTTGCCGTCGATATCGAGCATCTGGCCCAGAGCGGTCACGTTGTATTCCGAGCCGACCTGCAGCGAATAGCCGCTGCGGTACTTCGGGAACACGCGGAACGTGCCCTGGCCGATGTCCACCCCGGGCGCGGCGTTCTTGACGTCCGTGGTGATCGTCCGGTCGGCGTAGGACGAGAGGCTCGGCATCGTCGCTGAACCCAGCTTGCCGGTATTGGCGGCATAGCCGAAGCTGTTGGGGTCGACGATCACATCGGCCTTGCGCAGGCTTGGATGGGGGTGGACGATTGCAAAGCTGTCGTAGATCGGTCGGCCGAGCGAAACCGTCCCGTCGGCCATGGCCAGCGAGGTGCCGAGGCGGAAGGTCGAACGCTGCCCGGTCGAGGTGGCGAAATCGCGCGTGAAGTTGCCGAAATGGCTGAAGCCCAGTTCCGCCCGGTTGGTGAAGTAGCTCGCGTTCATGCTGGCCGATGAGCCGAAGTCCGAACGCTCGACATCCGCGGTCACATTGTAGCTGCCCACGCCCGAGCCGTGGATCGCCTGGTAGGAAACCCGCGCGCGATTGTCGCGCGTGTCGAATTCGCTGCGGAGGCTGGCGGCCGTGCCCAGCCGGATCGTGAGCGACAGCAGTGCGCTGAACTCGCGCCCGCGCGAATCCTGCTGCCAGCGCGTTTCGGCCGAGAGCGCAGCCGTCGGCGATATCCGCCAGCCCCCGCTCAACCGGTAGCTGTGCACATCCGGGTTCGCGCCGCGCCCCTTGGAGAAGCGCGCGTCGACCCCAGCGTAGAACGATGGCCCGAACGAATGGCTGTAGCCGCCGCCCAGCTCGTACTTGTAGGGATTGTCCGGCAGGAAGAAGGTAACCGGGGCGAACCGCTTGCTGCGATGCTCGGCAAACAGGTTGAGACTGTCGGCCTGCCCGTCGGCGCGGACGAATTGGCGGCGGAAGGTCGCCTGGACCGCCATGCCGTCGCCCAGCCCGCGCACGTGGCTCCAGGCAAGGTGGCTGCCCAGCGTGCCCAGCGGCGTGCTGACCACGGCCTCGCCGCCCACCATCTGCACGTCCTTGTCGGCCTGAACGTTGGCGCCAAGGGTGAGGAAGTCCAACAGGCCGCGGCGGTAGAACCCCGAGACCATCCATTCGTTGCTGTAGGACGGCCCGCGCAGGCCCAGCGGCGCCTTGACGCCGGCATAGAGCCCGAACTCGCTCAGCCCCTTGGCCAGCTGCGACTGGTCGAGGAACACGTCGAAGCGCAGGCTCTCGCTGCGGCCCGCGTCGTCAAGAATGTTGACCCGCACGTCGTTGGCGCCCTGGGCGAAGGGGAAATCGCGCAGGTTGTAATTGCCCGGGCCAAGCTGCAGCCGCCGCACCTGCTGGCCGTTGACGAGGATCTCCACGGTCGCCGGGCGTTCGAGCCGGAACGTGCGGTCGCCGCGCGGACGGATGATCTGCTGCGGGCTCAGCACGCTGTAGGAGCGGTAGATCGAGAGGCCCGCGATGTCGGGAACGGACTGGAAGCCCTGGGCCTGGGTCTGCAGGTCGCCGGCGGTGATCCGCACGAGGCGCCTGGTATCGTCGTAGACCAGCCGGCTGCCGAGCCGCTGGAAATCCACCCCGTTCGATCCGGGCGACCAGATCGCGTCCGATTCCGCCACCACGTCCTTGGCCCGGACCGCTCCGTCAAGCAGCACGATCGGCGAGGCCAGCCCGGTGTCGAACCCGTCCTCGACCAGGTCCACCGAGCTGCGGATATTGAGGTAGGCGCTCACATCGGCGGGCTGGAGGACCTTGCCGATCCGTTCCCCGTCCAGCGCCGAGACCGAGACGCTGTGCGAGGCGCGCCGTTCGACGGGGATGAACACCTGCAGTTCGAGCGTGCGCGGGTCATAGGTGACTTCGAGCCCGGCCGCGGCCAGTTCCGCCGGGCTGGTCACCGTCTTGCCCGCCAGGTTGGCGCGCAGCGCTTCCATCACGGCCGGCGCCAGCACCTTGTCCATCAGTTGCAGCAGCCGCTCGGTCGGGAAGCTGAGCGCATCGTCCGCGCCGATCGTCAGGTCGATGTCGCCGAGGTAGTTCGGCCCGTCCTTGGCGGGGACCGTGAGCACGATGGTGCGGCCGGTCGGATTGAGCCGTTGCGAGCGGGCGGCGGGCGCGATCGGCGCCTGCTCGGCGGACATGGCCAGCCGCGGCGCCGGAACAGCCGTCTCGGCGTGAGCGCCCGATGCGCTCGCCAGGGCCAGTGCGCTTGTTCCGACCAGCCCGGTGTAGTGTAGTCCCCCCCGCGCCATGTCAGTTGCCTGCGGTGTACCCGGCCTCGACCGCGGTGGACCCTGCCGGGAGGGGCAGGGGCACCGTGACCTGGCGCGTCTGCCCGCCGCCGACCAGGCCGAAGCCCATGGTCTGCTGGATGTCGGGGCCCGACAACGTGTGGCTGTAGACCTGCTTGCCGGCAGCGTCCCTGGCAACCACCCGCAGCTGCCCGTTGGAGAGATAGCCGTGCGCCGGCGAGGCATTGCTCAGTGTCACCACGGGGACCGGCTGGCCGTCCTTGTTGTGGCCCACCGTGGCCGAAACCACCGACAGCGCCGGCTTGGCGCCGGTCGGGGCGACGCTCACCAGTACCTGGAAATTGTAGAGGATCTGGATGGCCGACTGGCCTTCCGGCAGTTTCACCGGCAGCTGAGCGACGGTCACATAGTAGTGCTTGCTGCGCGCCAGCGCCGGATCGCCGACATACTGCACCCGGAAGGTCTGGGTCTGGCCGGGCTCGATCAGGGCCTGCGGCGGGAAGACCAGCAGGTCGCCGGGGTCCTTGCCGGTGCCCTTCACGCCGTCAGCCGTGAGCTCCAGCTCCTGCACGGTCAGTTCCACCGGCAGTTGGCGCGAAAAGGTGTTCTCGACCGTGATGATCTGCGACATCTCGCGCCCGGCGGTGCGCAGGTCGACCACGACCGGCTGGACCGTCATTGCGCTGGCCGGGGCGAGCGGCGCGGCGATGGCGACCAGCGGAGCGATTAGGTGATGGGCATGGAATTTCACGGGATTCTCCAGCAGACCTGACGACAAGCCTCAGTTGGTTGGGGCCAGCTCGACGATCAGGGCATCGGTATATTGGCCAGCCACGAGCGGCGCGCCGCCGGGCGTGGTGGCGAAGGCAACCCGCGCCGTGCCCTGCATGGCGCTGGCCAGCGCGATCTGCGCGGTGCCGGCATCGCTCTGCCGGCTCAGCGACTGGCCGCCCCAGTCAACCGAGACGCGATAGGGCAGGGTCGCGCTGAAGCCGCCGCTGGCCGGACCTGCCGCAGCGCCTGGCCGGGTCAGGGCGCCGTTGCTGCTGCGCACCGTCAGCACGTGCGCGGTATTGCAGATGACCGGAAGGTCGATCGCCAGTGCGCTCCCCAGTGGGGTCGAGGAAACCGGATCGACCAGCTGGGTGATGGTGATCTGCCCGGCGGCGGCGGACTGGCTGGAGAAGCTGGCATTGGTGCCCTGCTCGGCAGTCGGGCTCGCGATCACGCAGGCCGACGGCGCATCTCCCGAAATGACGATCCGCCGCGAAGCCTCGGAAATCGCCTGGGCCGAGGCCGGGGCGGCGGCAAGCGCACCGGCCAGTACGGCCGCGGCCCACAGGCGGGATGAAACAGCACGCACCATCACAGCGGCTCCAGGAATATGCGCAGGGTGTCGGTATAGGTTCCGGCCAGCAGCGGCGCGTTGGCCTGGCTGTTGGAAGCGCCCGGCGCGATCTCCACGTGGAGTTCCACGCTGCCCGCGGCCGGCATGTTGACGCTCAGCTCGTCTTCGACCTGGTGGCGCACCCGGGCGTCGGTCTCGAGCGTGTTGCTGGCGCCGTTCCACGTCACCCGCGCCTGATAGGGCACCGCCGAGGTGAACCCATGGGCATCGAGCGCCTGCCGCCCGTCGCCGGGCCACATCCCGTTGTTTTCCGATTGCACCCGCACCTTGTGGGGGAAGTTGCAGACGGCCGAGATCGACAGCGTCGCATTGGCGGCGCGCACGGCCAGGGTCGTGGGATCCGCAAATTGCGCAACCCGCAGGGTATCCCCGTCCAGCCCCGTCATGTTGACAAGGCTGCCCGTCTGAACCGCGCCCGGCTGCAGTGCGCAGATTTCCGGGGTCGAACCGGAAACCGCCATGGTCCGGCTGGCCGTGTTGCTCTCGGCCAGGGCCGCGCTCCCCATGGCCAGCCCGGCTACCGCGGCCATGCCGGCCAGGGTGCGGGCCAGCGCGCGGAACCCGGTCTCGCGCGTGGAGGGAAGGGCGCGGCGCTCCATGGTCAGTTCGCCGCAGTCAGGGTGACGGTGACCGAGCCGAGATAGCTCGTATCGGCCACGGGACGTAGGGTGCTGCCGCCGGTGGTGGCAAAGTTCGACAGGCCTACCGTGATGTCGCCGGTGAATGGCGTTGCCCGCGATTGGGTCGCTTCCGGATTGGTCGAAGCTGCCGTGTTCACACTGGCCGGGGTGGTGGTCCAGCCCGAGGCCGTGGCGGTAAAGTCCACCCCGGTGGAGAATCCGGAAGGGGCAGGGGCGGTCACATTCTGGGCGGTCATCCGCGTGGCCGCGATCGAAATCGTGCTCAGGGCCGAGCAGAACGCGCCCGACAGCACCTTGTTCGGCGCGGCAAGGTCGGTGCGCAGCAGGCCCGTGGTGGTGTTGACCAGCACGCCTAGCGCGAAGGTGCTGTCGCCGCCGGTGAGCGCGCCACCCGCGCAGATGACGGGCACGTTTCCGGTCACTGTGAAGGCGCGCGACGCAGTGGTGGAAGCAGCGGTTTCGGTCTGGGCGTGGGCCATCGTGCTGCCGAGCAGCGCGAGCGCGAGAGCCAGGGAAGACTTGCGGATCATGGCAGCAGTTCCTTCGGGCACGAGCTTAAGGGACCGGGACCGGGGCCGGGGCGGCCTCTGGCGCCAGGGTGACGGTGACCGAGCCGGTGTAGCCGCCCGAAACGAGCAACTTGTCGCCGGGAACGTCATAGCCCGACAGCGTCAGCCCGATGTCGGCCAGCTTGGGCAAGCCCTGGACCGAGCCGGAGCCCGAAGCGTCGGCGCCGGCGCCCTGCTCATCCGCCGATGTGGTGGCCACGGCATCGGTGGCCGCCCAGTTGGAGGCCGTGGCGGTAAAGTTCACCGCGCGGGCAAAGCCGGGCTGGGCCGCGGTCGCATCGTCCGCAGTCAGCGCCGTGGCGCTGACCGTCACCACCGAGTTGGCGAAATTGCAGAAGCTGCCCGGCAGGGTGACCGACTTGTTGGCGATCGCCGCGCGCTTGCCGACGCGGGCGCCGGATGTGTTGGCCATCTGGCCAAGGTCGATCACCGCGCTGCTGGGTGTACCCAGCACGCAGAGCTTGGCGACCTGCCCGGTCACGCTGACCTTGGCGGAATCGCTGTCCTGCGCCATCGCCGGGGCTGCGCCGAATGCGATAGCCAGGGTCACGCCGAGGGTGAATGCTCTCATGGTCTGAACTCCAGGAAAATTCGGCGCGATCAGACGGCCGGCGTAAGGGTGACGTCGATCGACCCGTTGTAATTGCCCTGCGTCAGGATCTTGCCGCCAGCCGTGGCAGA
>DASTGC010000313.1:0-5479 GCA_035719485.1 Novosphingobium sp. | reverse complement strand
TGCATCACCGGGCGCTGGACAGGGTCGGCGATCTGGTCTGGCTGGCCATCATGGGAAGCCAGCGGATCGACCGAGACGAGGCCGGCGGAGCCGCTGCTATCACTACCGGCGGTGGCAAAGGCCTGAGGGCCGGAACTGGTCTCATTGCATGCCGTAGCCAGCACAGAGGCAGCCAGAATCAGAGCGGTGTTGCGCCAAGCGCGGGGCATGCTGTTCTCCGGGTTGTCGTCGCTTCCGAAGAATCCAACACTTCGTCCGGCGAAAATTTCCGGAATGCAGTGCTCAGGCTATGCCGAGCGCCTCCGCAAACCGGCGCACCTGCGCCGCCTCGTCACCGTTCCACACGCTTCCGGATGCGGCGACAAAGTCGGCACCCGCCTCAGCCAGGGCTGTGCAATTCTCGGGCGTGATTCCGCCTATTGCGACGCAGGGCAGTTCGAAAAAGGCCTGCCACCACCCGAGGATATCCGGCGTAGCCACGTGCTCCACCTGCTTGGTCGTGGTCGGATGGAATGCGCCGAAGGCGACATAGTCTGCGCCCGCTTCCCCGGCCTCCATGGCCAGGTGGCGGCTGGCATGGCAGGTCACCCCGATCTGGGCATTGCGCCCTAACCGTGCGCGGGCATCGGCCACCTCTCCGTCGCCCTGGCCGAGGTGCACCCCGTCGGCCCCGAGGCGCTTCGCAAGCGAGATGGAATCGTTGACGATGAAGGTCACCTCGCGATCGTTGCAGAGGCGCTGCAAGGGCTCTGCAAGCCGGGCGCTTTCATGCTCGTCCAGCCCCTTCACCCTGAACTGAAACGCCGCCACCGGCCCTGCATCCAGGGCCCGCGCCAGCCGATCGGGAAAGAGGCCGCCAACCTCCAGCGGCGAAATCAGGTAGAGCTGCGTAGGCAGCCGCGCGATCTGGTAGGGTTCCTTGTCCGACATGCCGGGGCTCTAGCCGAGCCTCTCGCGTTCGGGAACCATTCATCGCGCACCGCGATCTTGAGCCGATGAAGTCCACAGCCATCTTGCCGCTCCTGCTCGGCCTCGCCGCGGCGGGGTGCGTCACCTTTCGCGTGATCGACGACGGCATCGACCGGGCCCGCATCGGCCAGGCCGTGACCCGCTCCGGACTGACCGTCATGCCGCTGGGCGTGCTGGAAGACAGCCGCTGCCCCAAAGGCGTCGCGTGCATCCAGGCCGGGACCGTTCGGATCGCCGCCGAGATAGGCGGGAACCGGACCGAACTCACCTTGGACCGACCCGCCGTTGTGGCCAGACACACGGTTACCCTGGTCGAAGCCTATCCCGCCCGGCTCAAGGACATCGCCTTCTTTCCAGACGAGTACCGCTTCGGCTTCCGCATCGCAGAGTGATCAATCTCCTGCCATTTCGAGCACTTTGGTCCATTCATCCGGTTGCACTTCGGCAACCGAAAGGCGGCCGAGGCGGATCAGTTCCATCTCGGCGAGTTCTGGTTCGGCCTTGATCTGCGCGAGGGTCACCGGCCGGGCAAGCTTGCGAACCGGCTTGACCTTGACCGCGGCCCAGCGGCCCTCCGGATCGGTGGGATCGGCGAGGCCGCCCTGGCTGATCGTGACGATCCCGACGATCTCCTTGCCGATATTGGAATGATAGAAGAAGGCATGGTCCCCAACCTGCATCGCCCGCAGGTTGTTGGCGGCGCGATGATTGCGGACGCCGTCCCAGGTACCCTCCCGCTCGGCAACAAGATCGTCCCACGAATAGGCGTCGGGCTCGGACTTCATGAGCCAGAGACGCCCGGAAGGCACAGGATTTTTCTGATCGGCCATGTCTGCTCCCTCGGGCCTGCGCTATAGCTGGCCCATTAGCCCACGACCGGGCGGAAGCAAGACACAGGCATGACCCTCACATCACTTCCGCTGATCTCACTGGCGGCCGACCCGGCCACGCTTCCCGATGCCCTTGGCGGCTCGTTCCGCGAATTCGGTTTTGCCATGGTGGAGGACCATGGCATCGAACCCGCCCTCATCGATGCAGCCTGGCGTCTGACTGCGGAATTCTTCGCCCTCCCGGAATCCGAAAAGCTTACCTACTTCCGGCCCGACCTGGCCGGAGCGCGGGGATATACCCCGTTCGGACGAGAAATCGCCAAGGGCGCAAAAGTGTCGGATCTCAAGGAGTTCTGGCATGTCGGCCGCGGAGTGTCGGCTGATCCGGGCCCGATTGACCCCGCAATGCACCCCAACATCTGGCCCCAGCGGCCAGCGGGCTTCCGCGAGGTGTTCACCGAGCTCTTCGATCAGTTCGACCGGGTAGGCGCGGTGCTGCTCTCCCACATCGCCGTCCATCTTGGCCTTCCCGCGGACCGGTTCGTTGCCGACACGGCCGGCGGCGTGTCATTGCTGCGCCTGCTGCATTATCCCCCGCTTTCCCACGAGCCCGGCCTGGCCATGAGAGCAGAGGCACACGAGGATATCAACCTCATCACATTGCTGCTGGGGGCTGAGGAATCTGGGCTTGAGCTGCTCGCGCGGGATGGTAGCTGGATCGCGGTGACCCCGCCCGCCGGGGCTCTCGTCATCAACATCGGCGACATGTTGCAGCGCCTGACCAACCACGTCCTGCCCTCCACCACGCATCGGGTGCGCAATCCGGAAAAAGTCCGCAGCGGGTTCAGCCGGTATTCGATGCCGTTTTTCGTTCACTTGCGCGGCGACGTCCGCCTGGCCCCACTGCCAGGGTGCGTAACCACCGAAAATCCCCTTCGCGATCCCCACACCGTCACGGCAGATGAATACCTGCACGAGCGATTGCGCGAAATCGGACTACTCAGCTGAAATGCGTGAATAAAATCTGCGCTTTCGGTGCGGTGTTGGACTGCGTTTACCATTAATCAATCCTGTTCCCCCACATTCGCCCTCGGGTAATTACGGGGGAACCCAGTTGGGTCGTCAGTTGGACAGGATTGCGCCTGCCGCAGAACAAGCCGATGTCGCGGGAGCGGACAGCGTAAACCGTGCCGGGCGCGACGTCCTGGCACTGGGAATCGGCATGGCGGCGATCATCATGTTCGTCGGCACCGGCGGCAATCTCATGCCTCAGGTCGTGCGGTCGCTGGCGGGCGTCGGCCTGCCGCCCGACCGGCTCCTCTCCAATGCGCTCATTCTCAACATCGCCCTGATCATCTTCGGCCTGCGCCGCTACCGCGACCTTACGGACGAGGTCCGCGAGCGTCGCCGAGCCGAGAGCAAAGCCCGCGAACTTGCCCACACGGACCCGCTGACCGGCCTGCTCAACCGCCGATCTATCGGACCGGCTACCGACGATCTGATGGAGCAGTGCGCCCAGAGCGGCGAGCACGTCGGCTTCATCATGATCGACATAGACAATTTCAAGCTGATCAACGATGCCCGCGGCCACTCCACCGGCGACGCCATCCTCCAGGAATGCGCACGCCGCATCCAGAGCCTGTTGCCCGAGCGAGCGCTCGCTGCCCGGCTCGGGGGCGACGAATTCGCCTGCGTCGTACCTTTTCACCCGGCTCAGATCGAGCGGATCGATGATTTCGCCGGCAAGATCACCAGTGAAGTCGCCCGGCCCGTCCAGCTCGAGGATGTCAGCATCGAGGTGACTGTATCCGTCGGCATGTCGCGGTCCGACTTGACGCAGGACTCGACCCGTCCTGTCGATGCCCAGGAACTGCTGCACATGGCCGACGTGGCGATGTACCAGGCCAAGCGTGCCGGCAAGAATCGCTATTTCTGGTTCGAGCGCCCGATGGAGCACGAACTGCGCTTTCGCAGCGAGCTCGAGCAGGCGATGCGGGCCGGAATCCCGGCCGGCGAATTCGTGCCCTATTACGAGCAGCAGATCGACCTTGTCACCGGGAAGCTTGTCGGGTTCGAGATGCTGGCGCGGTGGCAATCGCCCAGCTTTGGCCTGGTTGGGCCAGAAGTCTTCATTCCTGTCGCCGAAGAGATCGGTGTCATTGCCGAACTGTCGGAGTGCCTCATCCGCCAGGCTCTGGCCGATGCGCGCGAGTGGAGCCCGGAGATCCGGCTGGCCGTGAACATCTCGCCGCTGCAGCTGCGCGATCCGTGGTTTGCCCAGAAGCTCCTGAAGCTCCTCGTGGAAGCCAATTTTCCCCCCAGCCGCCTCGAGATCGAGATCACCGAATCCGCGCTGCACGACAACGTCGGCCTGGTTCGCACGCTGATTACCAGCCTCAAGAACCAGGGTGTTTCCGTGAGCCTCGATGATTTCGGCTCCGGCTACTCGTCGCTTGCTCAGCTGCGGAGCCTGCCCTTCGATCGTCTGAAGATCGACCGGAGTTTCGTCACTGCCATGCCGGACAGCCGCGACAGCGCGACCATCGTCCAGGCAATCACCTCGCTCGGCGAAGGGCTGGGCCTGCCGATCACTGCCGAGGGTGTCGAAAATGCCGAAGTCGTCGCCGAACTGCGGCGGCTGGGACAGTTCAATGCCCAGGGATACCTCTATGGTCGTCCGGAAACGGCCGAGATGACCCGCGAACGGCTCGCCGGGCTGGGCCTGCTGAATGCCGCCGAGCCCACCGGCGAAAATGCCGGGGGCAAACCCGACCGGCGGGTTTCCGACGTCGCCTGACAGCCGTCGGCAATCACAGCCCACAGCACAATCCGCTACACTTGCCGCAGGGGGGCATTAGGCCTAGATCGCGGCGATGTCTGGCACCCCGCCCCGCATACCCTTCGTGAAGATGCATGGCCTCGGCAACGATTTCGTCGTGCTCGACGGGCGTGCGCAGGCCTTGCCGCCGATCGACGCGCGTCTGGCCGCTGCGCTGGCCGATCGCCACCGCGGCATCGGGTGTGACCAGTTGATCCTGCTCGAACCGTCCACCAGCGCGGATTTCCGCATGCGCATCTATAATGCCGACGGCAGCGAGGTGGAGGCTTGCGGAAATGCGACCCGCGCAGTCGGCCTGCTGCATGGCCGCGTCGCGCGGATCGAGACGCGGGGCGGCCTGGTCGAAGCACGCCCGGATGGTGCCGCCGTCGCTGTCGATATGGGTGAGCCCCGCTTCGGCTGGGACGAAATTCCGCTCGCCTACGCCATGGACACGCTGCACATGCCGGTTGGTTGGGAAGACCTGACCGATCCCGCCTCGGTGAACGTGGGCAACCCGCACGTGATCTTCTTCGTGGCCGATTGCGACGCATTGGAGCTGGACCGGCTCGGCCCGCTGATCGAGTCTGATCCGCTCTTTCCCGAACGCGTGAACGTCAACGTGGCCACGGTGGAGAACCGAACCGCCCTTCGCCTGCGGGTATGGGAGCGCGGCGCCGGCCTGACGCTCGCCTGCGGAACCGGCGCCTGCGCCACGGCGGTTGGCGCGATGCGCCGCGGACTGGTGGACCGCAGGGTGACGGTGACCCTTCCCGGCGGCCCGCTCGCGATCGAATGGACCGCGGAAAACCGCATCACGATGACTGGCCCGGCGACCGAGGCTTTCCGCGGCTCGTTCGAT
>DASTGC010000312.1:0-2058 GCA_035719485.1 Novosphingobium sp. | reverse complement strand
GGCTGGACGCTCGATGCCTTCGATTTCTTCCTGATGGTCTTCATGCTGAAGGCCATCGCCGCGGATTTCGGCGTCGGCGTGAAAGATGTCTCCGAAGCCCTGTTCCTGACCCTTGCCGCGCGGCCGCTCGGCGCGCTGGTCTTCGGGCGCCTGGCCGACCGGATCGGGCGCCGGCCGGTGCTGATGGGGGTGATCCTCGCCTTTTCGGTGCTGTCGGCCCTCTCCGGCGCGGCGGCAAACCTCACCCAGCTGCTGCTGGTGCGCGCCCTGTTCGGCTTCGCCATGGGCGGCGAGTGGGGGCTTGGCGCGAGCCTGGTGATGGAGTCAGTTCCGGCCGGCATGCGCGGCCGGGTCTCCGGCCTGCTCCAGGCGGGCTACCCCTCGGGCTACCTGCTGGCGAGCCTCGCCTACTTCCTTTTCTTCGACGCGATCGGCTGGCGCTGGATGTTCGTGCTCGGCATGGCCCCGGCGCTGCTCGTGGCCTTCATCCGCATGGGCGTGGCGGAAAGCCCGGTATTCCTGGCCCGCCGCCATGAGCCCGTCGCCCCGCTGCTCATCATGCTCGCGGCCCACTGGAAGCGCGCGCTCTACCTCGTCGTGCTGATGACCGCCTTCACCACCTTCAGCCATGGCACCCAGGACCTCTATCCCACCTTCCTGCAGGACCAGCACGGCCTGTCCACCAAGGTCACCGGCACCATCACCCTGATGATGAACGTGGGCGCGATCTGCGGCGCGCTCGCTTTCGGCGCCCTGTCGCACCGGCTCGGACGGCAGCGCACGATCATCGCCGCCGCGATCATCGCCGTGCCGATCATCCCGTTGTGGGCCTATGGCAATGGGCTGGCGCAGCTCGCGGCGGGAGCGGTGCTGATGCAGTTCGCGGTGCAGGGGGCCTGGTCGATGGTGCCGGCCTACTTGAACGAACTCTCGCCCTACCCCATCCGGGCGACTTTTCCTGGCGTGGTTTACCAGCTCGGCAACCTGCTGTCGGCGCGCAACGTGGTATTCCAGGCTGATCTCGCCGCGGGGCGCGGTGGCGACTACGCCTATGCGCTGGCACTGGTCGCGGGGATCACCGCGGCGGTGCTGGTGATCTGGACCGCCTTCGGCCCCCGCCCGCAGGACGACATGGCCGCACTTGCCCCGCCCGCCGCCACGGCCTAGCGGACCGGCAAAGGAGACGCGCATGGCGATCACGGTCTATGGGATTACGAATTGCGACACAGTCAAGAAGGCCCGGGCTTGGCTCGACCGCCGCGGGATCGCCTACACCTTCCATGACTACAAGAAGCTTGGCGCCGATGCGGCGAGGCTGGCGGCGTGGCAGGCCCAGGCCGGCTGGGAGAAGGTTATCAACCGGGCCGGGCCGACCTTCCGCAAGCTGCCCGATGCCGACAAGGACGGGCTCGACGCGGCCCGTGCGGTCAAGCTGATGGTGGCGAACCCGAGCTGCATCAAGCGGCCGATCGTCGAGCATCCTGGCGGTCTGCTGGTCGGGTTCAACGAAGCAGAATGGGCGGCCGCGCTCGGCTGAGGCTGCGGTCCGGCGGGCGGCGGAACGGCCCTGGTGTCCGCGCGCTTCCTTGAGGAAAGTCCTCGAGGAGAGAGACCCATGCGCCGCATTTCCTACCCGCTCGCCGCCCTCAGCTTCGGCCTCGGCGCGTTCGAACTGCTCTCCGGGCGCAAGCTCGCCCGCAAGCTCGGCCTGCCGCGCTCGGCCCCGGTGCTCAAGACCTATGGCGCGCGCGAACTCGCCAGCGGCGCCCTGCTGCTCGCCGCGCCCCGCTCCAGCCTCGGCGCATGGAGCCGGGTGGCGGGCGATGTCATGGACCTCGCCACCCTCGGCACGGCACGGATGCAGAAGCGCGGTCGCCCGGGCCGGATCATGGGCGCGGTCGCCTTCGTCGGCGCGGCGCTGGCGGCGGACATTGCGGCGGGCGTGTTGCTCGGCCGACTCAAACGCAACCTGGTCCCCGCCTAATTCCACGCACCCAACCTCCGTTCGTGTCGAGCGAAGTCGAGACACCTAGCGCGACGTGTCTCGACTTCGCTCGA
>DASTGC010000311.1:0-5637 GCA_035719485.1 Novosphingobium sp. | reverse complement strand
ATGGCCAAACGGATCACTTGCCGAGGATTTCCTTTTCCTTGGCCCCGGCAACCTCGTCGGCCGCCTTGATCATCTCGTCGGTAAGCTTCTGCAGCTCGGTTTCCGAACGCTTGCGCTCATCCTCCGAGATTTCCTTCTTGTTCTCGTCAGCCTTCAAAGCATCCATCCCGTCGCGGCGAACGTTGCGGATCGCGATGCGGGCGTTTTCCGCATACTTTCCAGCCAGTTTGGCCAGTTCCTTGCGGCGTTCCTCGGTGAGATCCGGGATCGGCAGTCGCAGGACGTTGCCGTCATTGATCGGGTTGAGGCCAAGGCCGGCCGAGCGGATCGCCCTCTCGACGGGGCCGATGTTGGACTTGTCCCACACCTGGACCGAGAGCAGCCGCGGCTCGGGCGCGGAGAGCGTGGCCACCTGGGTGATCGGCATGTGAGAGCCATAGACCTCCACCGTGATCGGCTCGAGCAGCGCGGTGTTGGCGCGACCGGTGCGCAGGCCGGAGAGATCGTGCCGGAGGGACTCGACGGCGCCGTTCATCCGGCGCTCGAGATCCGCCTTGTCGTACTTGGCCATTTCAGGCTCCCTTGTTCACAATGGTCTGCGTCCCCTCGCCCGCGAGGACTCGGGCAAGGTTCCCCTGTTCGCGGATCGAGAAGACGACGATCGGAATGTTGTTGTCGCGACACAGGGCCACGGCCGAGGCATCCATGACCTTCAGGTTATCTGCCAGGACTGTATCGTAGTCCACAGTTTCATAACGCCGTGCGGCGGGATTGAGCTTCGGATCGCTGTCATAGACGCCATCGACGCTGGTCCCCTTGAGCAAGGCGTCGCAGCCCATTTCCGCAGCCCTCAGGGCAGCGCCGGAATCGGTCGTGAAATAGGGCGCGCCGACACCGGCGGCAAAGATCACGACGCGGCCTTTTTCGAGGTGCCGTTCGGCGCGGCGGCGGATCACCGGCTCGCACACCTGGTCCATCTGCACGGCGGACTGGACGCGGGTGGAAACGCCAAGCTGTTCGAGCGCGTTCTGCATCGCCAGCGCATTCATGACCGTCGCCAGCATGCCCATGTAATCGGCCTGGGCGCGGTCCATCCCCTTGGCCGCGCCAGCCATGCCGCGAAAGATGTTGCCTCCGCCGATGACGAGGCAGATCTCGAGCCCGGTGTTCTTGGCAGCCTTTACCTCGGCCGCCAGTTCGGCCACGAAATCGGGATCGATCCCGAAGGGATGGTTGCCCATCAGCACTTCGCCCGAAAGCTTGAGAAGGATGCGCTTGTAAGCAGGTTTGCTCATCGAAGGGATGCTCTTAGAAACAGGAATTAGCGTCGCGACGCGAGGTTGCGAGTGGCCTTACCTGCAGTGTCGTGCCATGCCAAGGAAGTCGCGTGGTTTTGCCTTCATTTGCGCCTCTGGCAGAGCGGGTACCGATCAGGCCAGAACCACGCTTGCATGCCAGCTGGTATGCTTCAGCCCGCGCGGCAATGGCATCAAACGATCACGCAAGTAGCGAGATCCAAAGGAAACATTGCGCATCATCAAGCCATGACGCGCGACGAGTTGCCGGAACGTGCGCGGACAGAGCCAACAGGTATGCTCAATGTTGTTCGGCACCTCGGAATAAACCACGGCTTTGACTACATTGCGCCAATACCAGGGATTGGGCGTTGAAATCACCAGGGTGCCTCCCGGTCGCAAGTGACGTTTGCAACTTTCGAGAAATCCACCGAAATCTTCGAGGTGCTCAATGAGGTCGCCCGCCACAATGACATCGAATTGCCGATCGAACTGAAAATTCTGGGCGTCCCCATGTTCGACATCGAAACCCCGATCGCGCAGGTATCGGGCGCCCGCCTCGCTCAGATCGAGGCCCTTAACCGAGCGGCAGCGCGAAACGAGCGCCTTGTGGACCCAAAATCTGCTCCTGTAATTTTCGGGATCATGGCTCACGCAGCCAAGATCCAGCACGTCTCTGCCTTGTGCAACGTTGATAACATAGGCGATCTTGTGATCGCTCCACGCAATCTCATCACCAAAATCTCTCGAATCCGCCTTGATGCGAGCACCAACCATATTGGCGGGATCAGTAACAAACGGCGAATTTCCCACGTTCGTGCCACCCCGCCGAAATTTATAAGAAGCTCCGTTTACAACGAAACCTGCGTCAAAGTCACGCCGCGCAATTCCCGGTCACTTCCTCCCGATGATTATCAAGCAGGTTCCCCGATGCATTCGCAAATTCGTCCAGCTGGAACAGCACACCAATCACAAAACAAGATTAGGCCGGGAGCATCGCCTCCCGGCCCTTACCATGCGTTCGGAAGCGCGCCTTACTTGAGGCCGGCGGCAGCAGCCACTTCGGCCGCGAAGTCGGTCTCTTCCTTCTCGATGCCTTCGCCGAGCTGGAAGCGGACGTAGTCCTTCAGGACGATCCTGGCACCGGCTTCCTTGCCGGCCTGGTCGACGACCTGGCTGATAGGAGTCTTGTTGTCCATGACGAAGACCTGGCTGAGCAGGGCGTTCTCCTTGGCGAACTTAGCCACGGCGCCGTCGGCGCGCTTGGCGAGAATCTCGGCAGGGATTTCCTTGCCCGACTTGGCGGCTTCCTCGGTGGCCTTTTCCAGCGCGATCTTGCGCTCACGCTCAAGGGTAACGGGGTCGAGATCGTCGGCCGAGAGGGCCTGCGGGAAGGCGGCGGCGATGTGCATCGCGATCTGCTTGCCAAGCGCCTCGAGCTTGTCGGCCGGGGCTTCGGATTCTAGAGCGACGAGCACGCCGATCTTGCCGAGGTTTGGCGCGGCGGCGTTGTGCATGTAGGGGACGATGACGCCCTGGCTGACGGCGACAGTCTTCATCCGGCGGACCTGCTGGTTCTCACCGATGGTGGCGACGTTGTTGGTCAGCTTGTCGGCGACGGTGCCGCCATCCGGGTAGGCTGCGGCCTTGAGCGCCTCGACATCGTCCGACGCAGCGCCGAGGGCGACCTCGGTGGTCTTGCGGACGAAATCCTGGAACTGGTCGTTCTTGGCGACGAAGTCGGTCTCCGAGTTCACTTCCACGGCCACGCCGCGGGTGCCCGAAACGGCGACGCCGACGAGGCCCTCTGCGGCCGTGCGGCTCGACTTCTTGGCGACGGCGGCAAGGCCCTTGGCGCGCAGCGCGTCAACCGCAGCCTCGAAATCGCCATTGCTCTCGTCGAGCGCCTTCTTGCAGTCCATCATGCCGGCGCCGGTGCGCTCGCGCAGGTTCTTCACGTCAGCGGCGGTATAGGCCATCGCGTTTGTCCTTCTTTAATGGGAACGGCGCCGGACCCAAAGGCCCGGCGCGCTACAGGTTCATGACAGGCGGCCGCGATCGCTCGGGCAGCCGCCCGTGAAAGATCAGGCCTCGAGGGCTTCCTCGACCGGATTGTCGAGCGCGCCGACGTCGACGCCCGAATCGACCACGCCTTCGCGGCGACCCTTCGTGGCGGCGGCGGCGACGGTTTCGCAGTAGAGGCGGATCGCGCGGCTGGCGTCGTCGTTCGCCGGGATAGGGAAGGCGATGCCGTCGGGCGAGACGTTCGAATCGAGGATCGCAACGACCGGAATGCCGAGGACGTTGGCTTCCTTGATCGCCAGCTCTTCCTTGTTAGCGTCGATCACGAACATCACGTCGGGGATGCCGCCCATGTCGCGGATGCCGCCGAGCGAGAGCTCGAGCTTGTCACGCTCGCGCGTCAGCTGGAGGACTTCCTTCTTGGTGAGGCCCGCGGTGTCGCCCGAGAGCTGCTCTTCCAGCGCCTTCATGCGCTTGATCGAGCCCGAGATGGTCTTCCAGTTGGTCAGCATGCCGCCGAGCCAGCGGTGGTTGACGAAATGCTGGCCGCACTGGCGGGCGGCTTCGGCGATCGGGCCCTGAGCCTGGCGCTTGGTGCCGACGAACAGCACCTTGCCGCCCGCACGGACAGTGGCGTCGATGAAATCGAGCGCGCGGGCGAAGAGCGGCACGGTCTGCGACAGGTCGAGGATGTGGACCCCGTTGCGGGCGCCGAAGATGTACGGCTTCATCCGCGGGTTCCAGCGGTGGGTCTGGTGCCCGAAGTGGGCGCCGGCTTCGATGAGCTGATTCATGGTGACGACAGGAGCCGCCATGGCAATTTCCTTTCCGGTTAAACCTCCGGGAAGCTGGAACCTTGCGGGGGTGGCCCGAGGGCCGGAGATCCGCTGAGGCACCGGGATGTGTGCTTCCCGTGTGGATTTGCCCGTCGAAGCGACCGTGCGCGGAATGCGAACGGACTTCACGGACGCGCGGCCTTTAGCCCCGCGCGGGCTGAAGTTCCAGCGCTATTTCGCGCTCCGGCCTCACCTGGAACAAAACCGGAATTTTTCGCTTGACCGATGGAACACCTGTAGAACATAACGTGACCATAACCCGACGCGGGAACGCCAAGGGGAAGTCAAGGTTTTACTTCAATCGATGCCCGCACCATGGGTGGCCGGGCAGCCGCCAAAAGGACGCCGTGGGATGACCGCCTTTTTCGCCAGCTTCGCCCTTCCCTTCCTGTTCTGCGCCAGCGGCGTGCTCGCCGTGTTCGCGCTGGGGCTTACCTGGCGAACCTATGGGCGGGAACTGCAGGCGCTGCGCGCGCAGTTGGCCGCTACGGCCGACCTGCGCGAATTTACCAGCCGCGTAGCGACGGTTCAGGTCCGCGAATTTTCCTCGGCCAAACGGCGCATGGCGATCAGGACACGGGGTCTGGTGCCGGTGCGGCAGATTGCTGGTTGGCGCGCTGTCGCCTGACCTTGGTGTAGCGCCACGCACCATAGGGAATTAGCAGCAGGTAGAGTGCGTCGATCGCAACCAGGGTAAGCCAGGTTTCGGTCATCAGTGCGGCGCCGACCAGAGCAATGCCGGCGATAAGTTCGAGACGAACGGAACGGCGCGGCCGCAGTGAAGTCCACGAGAGGGTGGCCAGGCTGGAGATCAGCAGGAATGCGATCAGCACCAACCACAGGCCGACGAACAGCGGCTCGCGGAACATTTCGTGGCCCGTTGCCAACCACAAGAACAGTGGCAGGAACGCCAGGCCAGCACCCGCTGGGGCGGGCACCCCGGTGAGGAAGCCGGCCGATTTGTGCGGTTGGTCGATCATGTCTATCCGGGCGTTGAACCGGGCCAGACGCAGGACGCAGCAGATGGCGAAGCCCAGCGCGGCAAACCAGCCCAGGCGCGGCAAGTCCTGGAGCGACCACAAGAACATGATCAGCGCGGGCGCAACGCCGAAGGAGATTGCATCGGACAGACTGTCGAGCTCCGCGCCGAAGCGCGACTGGGCCTTGAGCAGCCGGGCAATGCGTCCGTCGATCCCGTCGAGCACCCCGGCAAGGAGCACTGCAAGAACCGCCTTCTCCCAGTCGTCGAGTGGAAGGCCGCTGGTGGAGGGATTGGCTGCGAGTGCAGCGGCTGGCCCTGCTGCGTGATTGCCGGCCGCCGTAATGGCGAAGCGGATGCCGGTGAGGCCGAAACAGAGGGCCGAGGCGGTTATGGCATTGGGGATAAGCGCACGTAAGGTGAGACCGCCCGGCAGCCGAACCGAGCCTTGCCGGCGTACCCGGCTGCGGGCAGTTCCATGATCGAATGGCAGATTGCCAAAATC
>DASTGC010000310.1:0-11947 GCA_035719485.1 Novosphingobium sp. | reverse complement strand
GGGCCGACGAGGCCGCCCAGCGCCTCGAACAGCTCCGCTCCGAACATGCCGCCCAGCTCGAAAACGTCCGGCTCGCGCGCGACCAAGTCCTTTACGAAAAGGGCGCGATCGCCGAGGAACTGGCCGCGCTCAAGGCCGATGCTGCCAATTTCGAACAGAAGGAGCGGCTTCTCCTGGAAGCGCAGGAAATGCTGAAGAAGGAATTCGAGAACGCCGGCAACCGGGTGCTCGAAAGGGCGCAGGAAACCTTTTTGGTCCGCGCGAACGAGCGGTTTACCGAGAGCGAGAAGGCCAATGCCGAGCGGATCGCCAACCTGTTGGCCCCGGTCGGCCAGCGGTTGCAAAGCTACGAGGAGCAGGTGGCCGGGCTCGAAGCCAAGCGGGTCGATGCGTTCGGCCAGCTGTTCGGGCAGATCGAGGCGCTGCGCGCCGGCCAGGAACAGGTGCGGGCCGAGGCCCAGCGGCTGGGCAATTCGCTGACCAATGCGCCCAAGGCGCGCGGCCGCTGGGGTGAGCGGGCCCTCCAGAACGTGCTGGAACAGTGCGGACTGACCGAGCATACCGATTTCGTCACCGAACATTCGGTCAACACGGCCGACGGCCGCCTGCGCCCCGATGCGATCATCCGCATTCCGGGCCAGAAGAGCCTGATCATCGACGCCAAGGTTTCCCTGAATGCCTATCAGGAGGCCTTCGAGGCGAACGACGATGCAGTCCGCAAGGCCGCGCTCGATCAGCATGCCCGCTCGATGCGCAATCACGTGCAGACCCTTGGCGCCAAATCCTACCAGAGCCAGTTCGAGGAGGCGCCCGATTACGTGGTGATGTTCGTCCCCGGCGAACATTTCGTGGCCGCCGCGCTCGAGCATGATCCGGAATTGTGGGACTTTGCTTTCCGCAACAAGGTCCTGCTGGCAACCCCGACCAACCTCGTGGCGATCGCGCGGACCGTGGCCGAGGTCTGGCGGCAGGATACGATTGCGCGAGAGGCGGTGGAGATCGGCAGGGCAGGGGCCGAGCTCTACGATCGGCTGGCGGTCGCAGCCGATCATCTCAAGCGCGTGGGTTCTGGCCTCGATTCCGCCGTCACGAACTACAACAAGTTCGTTTCCAGCTTCGAGCGCAACGTTCTCACCAGCGGCAAGCGTCTGCGCGACAAGGGCATTTCCATCGGCAAGCGAGAGATCGAAGAGGTCCCGATGATCGAAAGCACACCGCGCTATGCAGAGCTGACCGAACCCGAGGCCCTGCCGATCCCCGAGACCGAGTAGGACCGAAGAAAAAAAAACCCCGCCATTCCGGCGGGGGTGGGGAAGTCTTTGGGGAGGGACGATGCACCAGGCATCGCTGACCCTGCTTAGCGGCAGTGTGGTGACTGCCGGATGAATAGGCCGCTAGGTGGATTTCCCGGGCGCGAGCGCGGCCAGCGCCTCGTAGGCCAGGACTGCTCCCGCCATGGCAGCGTTGAGGCTGTCGGCCCGGCCCAGCATTGGCATGGTGACGCGGAGGTCGCAGGCCCGCTCGTATTCCTCCGGTAGCCCGCGCGATTCGTTGCCGACCATCAGGAAACAGGGGGCGACATATGACGCACCGCGATAGGGAACGGCCTCGCGCAGGCTGGCCGCGACAAGCTGGCCGGGTCCCGCTCGCAGCCACGGCAGGAATTCCTCCCACCGAGCCCGCGCAATGGCCTGGGTGAACACGGCACCCATGCTGGCACGCACCGCTTCGACTGAAAACGGGTCGGCGCAATCATCGAGCAGGATGAGACCACCGGCGCCCACGGCATCGCCGGTCCGCAGCATGGTGCCCAGATTGCCCGGATCGCGCATCGCTTGCGCAACCAGCCAGATCGGCGACGCCGTGCGGTCAATGTGGGCAAGGCTGGTGTCGAACTCGGCGAAGACGCCGGCGACCGCCTGCGGATTATCCTTACCTGTGATCTTGCCGAGGATTTCCTCATCGGTTTCGATCACTTCCCCGCCGCCGGTAATGACGTCGGCTTCAAGTGCGGCAAGCAGGGGATGCTCGTCGCGGCCGCGGGCCATGACCAGCATCTCGGGCAGCCGTCCGCTTTCGCGTGCGTCGGTCAGCAGGCGCAGTCCTTCCGCAAGGAAACGCCCTGCGGCCCTGCGGTGTTTCTTGTCCCTGAGCGAGCGCAGGAACTTGATGGTGGGGTTGGAAAAGCCCGTGATCAGGCGGCGTTGCGACACCGGTCAGTCTTCGCCGAAGCCGTCCTTCACCAGCCCGACCAGCTTGGGCAGGACCAGTTCGGCGGTGTGGCCTTCCACGCTGATCTCGATGCAATCGCCCTTGGCTGCGCCGAGCATCATGAGGCCGAGAATCGATCCGCCATTGGCCGCCGTCCCATCCTTGGCGACGGTCACGGTCAGGCCATCGGGCAATCGGGCCACGGCATTGACGAACTTGGCGCTGGCCCGCGCGTGAAGGCCCCGCTGGTTGACTATTTCGACGGTCTCGCTCGGCATCGCCGCTGCCCCCTCAGGCGTCCTGTCCCAGAAATTCGCTTGCTATGGTTATGTAGTTGCGCCCGGCATCGCGGGCGGCGACCGTCGCCTCGACGACGTTCATGGATTTGCGGGCGCCGGCCAGCCGGATCAGCATCGGCAGGTTGATTCCCGCAATAACTTCGATGCGGCCCGCTTCCATGAGGGAGATGGCGAGGTTGGACGGGGTTCCGCCGAACAGGTCGGTCAGGATGATGGCTCCACTACCACTGTCGACAGCGCGAATGGCCGCGGCGATCTCCTTGCGGCGGCGTTCCATGTCGTCGTTCGGTCCGATGCAGACGGTGGCCACGGCTTCCTGGCGGCCGACGACATGCTGCATGGCATGGACGAATTCCTCGGCAAGCCTGCCGTGGGTCACGAGGATCAGGCCGATCATGAAGGGAATGCGCTCCGAATTGTCGTCCCGGCTTGGTCCTGCCGGGAATGCCGGCGCCGGTGGTGCCCCAGCCTGGCCACGACTATGTGCCTTCCACAAGATCGGCGGCACGCGCGCTCAGGTTGCGATGCAGCAATGTGGGCGAAAATCCCGCATCGCGCAAGGCCGCAGCCATTTGCTCGGCAACGAACACCGAACGGTGGCGGCCGCCGGTGCAACCGAAGGCAACATGGACATAGGGTTTGCCCTGGGCCTCGTAGCGCGGCAGGAGCAGGAGCAGCAGGTCGCGAATGCGGGCAAAGGCCTCTGCAAAAGCCGGATCGCGCGAGACATATTCACCGACGGCTGCATCCATCCCTGTCAGCGCGCGCAGCTCTGGATCCCAGTGGGGATTGTCGAGGAAGCGCATGTCGAACACGAGATCGGCCACCGGTGGCATGCCGCGGGCAAACCCGAAGCTGGACAGGGTCACCGTCAGCGCCAGCGGGGTTTCGGGCGCGAATCGTTCGCGGACAACCTGCTGGAGCTGGTTGGCGGAATAATCAGTGGTGACTATCACCATGTCGGCCCAGCGACGCAGCGGTTCGAGCAGCTCGCGCTCAGCGGCAATGCCGGAAATGGCGGGCATGTCGGCGGCAAGCGGATGCCTGCGCCTCGTTTCGTTATAGCGGCGCTCCAGTTCCTGCCCCGAACAGTCGAGAAAAAGCGTGGTAACTTCTAGATCGTCGCGGAGCGACAGCGCCTTTACCCGTTCGATGATGCGGTTGGGATCGAACCCTCGGGTGCGGGAATCGAAGCCGATCGCCAGCGGTACGTCATTGTCGCGCGCGCTGCCGCCGCGGGGGGAAACCAGCTGTTCGAGCAGGCGAACCGGGAAGTTGTCGATCGCCTCCCAGCCAAGGTCCTCCAGCACCTTGAGCACGGTCGACTTGCCCGCGCCGAGCAGGCCGGTGACCAACAGGACGCGCTGGCGCTTGCGGCCATCTCCGGTCGGCGCGCCGAGCGACACCTCAGGCTCAGGGGAATCGGCAACCATCGCCGCTGATGTGGGCCTGCACAGCCCCCTTGTAAACCGCACGGGCGTCGCCGCAGGGCAAAGTCAGCTAGCCAGCCCGAACCGGGACAGTGCGGCCAGGGCGCGCAACGGAAGGACCGGGCTGTCGGGCCATAGGCAGACAAGCGGCAAGTCGAGGCCGAGCAAGGTCTGAAGGGCAGCATGCTCCGGCAGTCGCTCGGCGGCACGGTCAAGCCGAATGACCAGCGCGACGGGGACGCCCCGGGCTACCGGATAGCGCAGCAGGCCAACATTGCGCACCTCAAGCAGCCCGGCGATCCTTGGGGCAGGGCTGGCCAGCAAGTGCTCTCCGGCGGCTTCCAGCGCCACTCCATCATCGCCGATGAGGGTGGCGCCGCGATCGATCAGGGCTAGTGCCAGGCTCGATTTGCCACTGCCTGGTGGCCCCTCGATCAGCATGGCCCGACCATCGATGGCGACTGCGGTCGCCTGGTGCAGCATCATGGTGCCTCCGGCAAATCGATCACCAGGCGCGCTCCGGGCTTGCCGTCAGCCCGGTCTTCGGCGGTGAGCGTGCCGTCGTGGGCGAGCACGATGGTTCGGGCGATGGCGAGCCCAAGTCCGCTGTGGCTGCCGAAATCCTCGCCATCGGGCCGTACGGAATGGAACCGCTCGAACACCTTCTCGCGCGATTGAGCCGGGATGCCCGGACCTTCGTCGCTGACGGAGATGCGCACGCGACCGTCGGCGCAGGCGGTGGCCACCTCGATTTCGCCGTCGGGTGGAGAGAAGGACGAGGCATTGTCGAGCAGATTGACGAGGACCCGTTCCAGCCGGGCAGGGTCTCCGAGCACGCGGCAGGCCCGGCCGGAGTGGCGCAGGATGAGCCGCGCCGTGCCATCAGCGCCCCGTTCGGCCCGGCTGTTGGCAATTGCCTTGACCAGTGCGCCAATGTCGACCGGCTCAAACCGGGTGCGTGACAATTCCGCGTCGATCCGGCTGGCGTCGGCGATCTCGGTCACCAGCCGGTCGATCCGCCGGACGTCGTGGGCCGCAATCCGGGTCAGTTCCTCGCGCAATGCCGGGTCCTCCACCTTGCCCAGGGTATCGACCGCGCTGCGCAAAGACGCCAGCGGGTTCTTGATCTCGTGCGCCACATCGGCGGCGAAGCTTTCCACAGCGTCGATCCGATGGCGCAGGGCCGCGCTCATGTCGGACACGGCGCGCGCAAGCAGGCCGATTTCGTCGCCGCGCTCGGGCAGGCGTGGCACGATGACTTCACGGTCCCGGCCGAGGCGGACGCGCTGGGCCGCCCTGACAAGCAACCGCAGCGGCTGGACGATAGTGCGGGCCAGGAACAGCGAGAGCTGGATCGATACGACTAGCGCAAGCCCGACAATGATCGCCAGGGTTTGCCGGGCATAGCGGACCTTGTCGACGATATCCCGGGCATTGCGGGTGGTGAGCAGGATTTCCCCGCGCTCGCCATACGGCACGGCAGCTGTGATCACCGGGGTCTTGTCTGGGGCTGCGCGAAGCCGGACCGCTGCCTGGCCGCTCTCGCGCGATTCGCGGATCTCGGGCCAGGCGTCGGCCGTGGCGATGGCCGGCTCGATATAATCAGGTAGCGGATCCGCCCCGGTCAGCCGGTCCATCGCGCTGTCGATCCCGCGGGCGGCCCGCATGGTCCACGGCTCCCGCGCGGGATCGGCGAAGGTGAATGCCGGCTCGTCGGCGATCAGAAAGCTGTCCGCCAGTTGGCGCCCCCGGGCATCATAGACCCGCAGCCGCAATTCCTGTTCGCTGCCGATCCGCGCGATCAGCGGCTTGCGCTCGCTCCGGGGCGTTTCGGCAAGGGCGTCGGCAATGATCAGCGCTTCCGAGCGGGCGAGCTTGAAGCGTTCGGCGATAAGCTGCTTGCGGTAGGAATCGAGGTAGATCACGCTCGCCCCCATCAGCCCGAGCACGATAAGATTGACCGCCAGGATGCGGCTGGTCAGGGAAAACCGGCGCGTCCAGAACAGCCGGCCGGGCGCGGCACCGGGCGGTTCCAAGGGCGGGCCGTCAGCCGTCGCCAAAGGAATAGCCGGCGCCATACAGGGTCTCGATGCCCGAGAACTGGGGATCGACCTCGCGGAACTTGCGTCGCAGCCGCTTTATGTGGCTGTCGATTGTCCGGTCGTCCACGAACACATCGTCGCTGTAGGCCGCGTCCATCAACTGGTTGCGGCTCTTCACGACGCCCGGGCGAATGGCGAGCGCTTCCAGGATGAGGAACTCGGTGACGGTCAGGGTTACGGCCTTATCGTCCCACAGGACCTGGTGCCGCAGCCGGTCCATAACCAGCCGGCCTCGGCGCAGGACCTGTTCCTCGGTCTCCTCCGCTGGTTCTGCCGGTGGCTGCTGCGCCAGTTCCGTGCGCCGCAGGATCGCGCGAATGCGGGCGGTGAGCAGGCGCTGGCTGAACGGCTTGGCGATATAATCGTCGGCGCCCAGCGCGAGCCCGCGGGCCTCGTCGATTTCCTCGTCCTTCGAGGTGAGAAAGATTACCGGCAGCTGGGATTTCGCGCGCAGCGACTGCAGCAGTTCGAACCCGTCCATGCGCGGCATCTTGATGTCGAAGATCGCAAGGTCCGGAGGGTTCTCGAGAAGGCTCTTCAGTGCAGTCTGTCCATCGGTGTAGACTCGTGTGGCGAACCCTTCCGCCTGCAACGCGATCGACACGGCGGTCAGAATGTTGCGATCGTCATCGACGAGGGCAATGACCTGCCGTGGCGATGATGGGGGAGGGGCATCCTGGCTGGGGGCCATGTGCAGGCAGGCTCTCGATCGGTTGGCGCCAGACGTGATGACGGCAGGCGCGTTTGCACAAAGGCTTAGCGGTGTGCCGACCGCCGCGCAATTCACCGGATGATGCAGACCCGATGCAACTCCTGTGTATTTCGTGCGTATTCGGACCGACGGATTTGACGGGCGGTTGCCGCTGGACTATGCGCGGCGCCGAATCTCGCATACCTATTCACTGTTTCGCTCGACGGCCGCTCGCGGCCTGAACGGCGTGGTTCCGCCAACGTGGAGATGACATTGACCACTGCCCAGCTTTCCTACCCGCTCGCCAAACAAGGCATCGTCACGGGCGCGACCATCTTCGCCAACCTCGGCACCGCGCCGCTGGTCGAGCATGCGCTCCGTAACGGCGAGGGGCAGCTCGCGAAGGACGGCCCGCTCGTCGTCGCCACAGGCAAGCACACGGGGCGCTCGGCCAAGGACAAATTCATTGTCCGCGATGCCGTCACGGAAGACACCATCTGGTGGGGCAAGACCAACGTTCCGATGACCCCGGAGCAGTTCGCCAACCTCAAGGCCGATTTCTTCGCGGCGCTGGGGCAGAAGGACAAGCTCTACGTGGCCGATCTGTTCGGCGGCTCGCAGGTGGATCATCGCGTCAATGTCCGCGTGATCAACGAATTGGCCTGGCACAACCTGTTCATCCGCACCCTGCTGGTGCGGCCGACCGACACGGACCTGCATGAATTCATCCCCGAATATACGATCATCGACCTGCCGACCTTCCGCGCCGATCCGGCCCGCCACGGCTCGCGCAGCGAGACCGTGATCGCGGTCAACTTCTCGGAAAAGCTGATCCTGATCGGCGGCACGGCCTATGCCGGCGAGATGAAGAAGTCGGTCTTCGGCATCCTCAACTACCTGCTCCCGGCGAAGGGCGTCATGCCGATGCACTGCTCGGCCAACATCGGCCCCAACGGCGATACCGCCGTGTTCTTCGGCCTGTCCGGCACGGGCAAGACCACGCTCTCGGCCGATGCCTCGCGCACGCTTATCGGCGATGATGAGCACGGCTGGTCGGATACCGCCGTGTTCAACTTCGAGGGCGGCTGCTACGCGAAGATGATCCGCCTCTCGGCTGAGGCCGAGCCGGAAATCTATGCCACCACCAAGCGCTTCGGCACGGTGCTGGAGAACGTGGTGATCGATCCGGTAACCCGCGAGCTTGACCTTGACGACGCCACCCTGGCCGAGAACAGCCGCGGTTCCTATCCGATCGAATTTATCCCGAACGCCAGCGCCGACAACCTCGGCCCGGTCCCGCAGAACATCATCTTCCTGACCGCCGATGCCTACGGCGTCCTCCCGCCGATCGCGCGGTTGACCCCGGACCAGGCGATGTATCACTTCCTCTCGGGCTATACGGCGCGCGTCGCCGGGACCGAGATCGGGGTGACCGAGCCGGAGGCTACCTTCTCCACCTGCTTCGGCGCGCCGTTCATGCCACGCCACCCATCCGTCTACGGCAACCTGCTCAAGGAGCGGATCGCCAAGGGCGGGGTGAAGTGCTGGCTGGTCAATACCGGCTGGTCGGGCGGCAAGGCCACGATGGATGGCATCAAGCGCATGCCGATCAAGGCGACCCGTGCCTTGCTCAACGCCGCACTTGACGGCAGCCTCAATGCCGCCGAATTCCGCAAGGACCCGAACTTCGGGTTCGAGGTGCCGGTTGCGGTCAATGGCGTGGACAGCAAGCTGCTCGATCCGCGCGGGGCCTGGGCCGATGGCGACGAGTACGATCGCACCGCGGAGGATCTGGTCCGCAAGTTCGTCGACAACTTCGCCCAGTTCGAGGCCCATGTTGACGAGAGCGTCCGCCAGTCTGCACCGGTGGCCAAGGTCGTCGCCTGATTTCGGCCCAGTACCGGCCGCGGACCAGGCCGGCCTGAAGCCACGCGAAGCGCCGCCCCCGTTCGGGCGGCGCTTTTCGTTTGGTGGCTGGGAGTGGCGGCGCGATAAGAGACCTGGTCGCCCAGCTATGGAGAATCGGCCATGAGCGCGTTAAACAGCATCCTCAGCCAGATCAGCAGCAACGTCGATATCGAGAACCTCGCCAATAAGGTCGGGCTCGATCCCGCCATGGCGGAAAAGGCCGTCGCCGCGCTCGGCCAGGCCCATTCCGCACCTGGCGACACGGTCGAAACCGCCGCCGCCCAGACCGGGCTCGATGCATCCGTATTGAGCCAGATCGTCGGCCACATTGGTGGCGAAGGTTCACTCGGCGAATTCGCCCGTATTCTCCACGAGCACCCGCAGGCCGAGAGCTTGCTCGGACTGCTCGACCAGAACGGCGATGGCAACCCGCTCGACGATCTCGCCGGCATGGCCAGGGGCCTGTTCGGCAAGGACTGAACCCGCTAGGGAAGGCGCGATGCAGGACACCGCCCTTTCCCTCGCCATGCTGACAGTCATCGCCCTCCCGCTGGGCGCCCTCGTGCTGTGGCGCAAGGGCGGTTCGCGCAAACAGGTGGCGCTGATGCTGGTCCTGGCGGTGATCCTTGCCGCTAACGTGGCGATCTGGGTGATGCCTACGAAGAACGGCAAGAGCCTTTTAGCGGAAACCCCGCGCTAGGACTTCAGCGGATGGGGCAATCCGGGCTCAGCCGGAAGTCGAGATACTTGTCGACCGACAGCATCATGTCGTCGAGCTCGTTTTCGAAGAAGTGGTTGGCCCGCGGGATTTCGTCGTGGTGGATGGTGATGTGCTTCTGGGTGCGCAGCTTGTCGACAAGCTTTTGGACCGAGTTGGGCGTCACGACCGTATCGGCCGCGCCCTGGACGATGATGCCCGAGGCGGGGCAAGGGGCGAGGAAGCTGAAGTCATACATGTTGGCCGGCGGGTTGACCGAGATGAACCCGCGAATTTCAGGCCGGCGCATCAGCAGTTGCATGCCGATGAGCGCGCCGAACGAATAACCGGCGATCCAGGTCGTGCTCGCCTCGGGATGGATCGACTGGACCCAGTCGAGCGCCGCGGCGGCATCGGACAGTTCGCCGATGCCATTGTCGAACGACCCCTGGCTGCGGCCGACCCCGCGGAAGTTGAAGCGCAGCACGGCGAAGCCGCGCGCCACGAAGGTCTTGTAGAGACTCATCGTGATCCGGTCGTTCATCGTCCCGCCCGCCTGGGGGTGGGGATGCAGGATCATCGCCACCGGCGCGCGCGGGCGGGAAGCGGGCTGGAAACGCCCCTCCAGACGGCCTTCAGGCCCGGGAAAGATCACGGATGGCATGGTTTTGCTGTGCTCGCGACGTTGAAGCCGACCCGCGGCCCCCGGGTTAATGGGAACCGAAGCGGGTGGGGCTGTGAATGAGAAGAGAGCGCTATATAGAAATCGGCGTCCACAAAGCAATGTTTGCGCCTCCATGACGTCAGTTCCGCTCTATCTAGACCATGCCGCGACGACTCCGCTCCTGCCCGCGGCGCGCGAGGCCATGCTGGCCGGCTTTGCCTATTGGGCGAATCCGTCCAGTCCCCATGCCCAGGGCCGGGCTGCCCGGGCCATGCTTGAAGAGGCCCGGGCCCGGGTGAAGGCGGCGCTCAATTGGCAGGGAGAGGTGATCTTCACGTCCGGGGCGAGCGAGGCGGTGGGGTTGGCCACGACGCGCTCTGCGCTGCCGCTCGCCGGCATCTCGGCGGTGGAGCATGATGTCGTCCTGCGTCATGCCGGCGAAGCGCAGCGGCTTGCCGTGAACGGTGGCGGACTGGTGGACCTGGATCGATGCGCCCTGCCGGGAGTTGTCGCCATCCAGCAGGTCAACAACGAGACCGGGGTGATCCAACCGCTTGACCAGATCGCGCCCGCCGTGCGCGGCGCCGGCGGCCTGCTGCTGGCCGATTGTGCGCAGGGTGCCGGCAAGATGCCCTTGCCGGATGCCGACCTGATCGCGCTGTCGGCACACAAGTTTGGCGGACCGGTTGGCGTCGGTGCTTTGTTGGTGAAGGATTGGTCTATGCTCTTGCCGAGTGGGGGGCAGGAACGCGGTTATCGCGGAGGGACGGAGAATCTGCCCGCCATCATGGCGATGGCTGCTTCCCTCGAGGCAGGCAGCGGGTGGCTGGATACAGCTGCGGAGCTGCGCAAATTGCTCGAGGCAGGGTTAGTCGCGTCGGGCGGGGAAGTGATCGCCGGAACTTCGCCGCGGCTGCCGACGATCGGGGCCTATCGCATGCCCGGCCGCACGGCGCGGGCGCAGCTGATCAGCTTCGACCGGCAGGGCATCGCCGTCTCGGCCGGCAGCGCCTGTTCGTCCGGTAGCCTCCGGTCCAGCCATGTTCTTGGTGCCATGGGCATGGCCACTGCAGCCGCCGGCGAAGTGATCCGAGTGTCGATCGGCCGCGAAACGCAGGCAGGCGATATCGAACGGTTTCTTGGCGCGTGGACGGCCATGAGGGCAGGTACATGATATACCTAGATTACCAGGCGACCACGCCGCTGGCGCCAGAGGCGCGCGAGGCGATGATGCCGTGGCTCTCCGGGGCGGGAAGCTCCGGTTTCGCCAATCCCCATAGCCCTCACCGGCCCGGTCGCCTGGCCGCGGCGGCAGTCGAACTGGCGCGCGAGCAGGTGGCGGCGCTGCTGCCCCCGGGTGGACGGGTGGTCTTCACCAGCGGAGCGACCGAGGCGCTGAACCTGGCCATGCTCGGCGCCGGCCGGGCTCGCATCGCGATGAGCGCGGTAGAACATGCGGCGCTGATCGAGACGGCTCACTTTGCCGATCCGGCAGTATCAGTCCTGCCTGTCGACGCAGAGGGTCTGGTCGATCCCGAAGTAGCGCTGCCGGCAGACGCTGGGCTCGTGGCGGTGATGCAGGTGAACAATGAAATCGGCACGATTCAGCCGGTTGCCCGGCTCGCCGAGCGGGCCCGAGCCAGCGGCGCATTGTTTCTGTGCGATGCGGTGCAAGGCGCGGGCAAGCTGGAGACTCCTGCCGGGGCCGATCTCATCGCGATCAGCGCGCACAAGCTCTATGGGCCCAAAGGTATCGGGGCCCTCTGGGTCCGCGAGGGCGTCGAGCTTGCACCGCAAATCCACGGTGGCGGGCAGGAAGGCGGGCTTCGTGCTGGCACGCTCAGTCCGGCCCTCTGCGCCGGTTTCGGCGCGGCGGCCCGACAGGCTCTGGCCCGGCAGGCTGATGATGCCGGGCGCGTTGCAGCCCTGTGGCAGGCGGCGCGCG
>DASTGC010000309.1:0-6142 GCA_035719485.1 Novosphingobium sp. | reverse complement strand
TGGCGTCGTCGCGACGCTTGAAGGGGCGCAAAAGCCCCTGCCGCGCGCCGCTCCTGGCCAGCGGTCTTCCTGACGCGATGACGATGCTTCCAACCGGGCGAAACAGGGTCTAGGGGCCTCGACATGAACGCGCCATTTCCCGGTCCTGATTCCACAGAAGCGTCGGGCAGCGCGCCGCTGCGGCTGCTGATTGCCGCCCCGCGGGGCTTCTGCGCCGGGGTCGACCGGGCGATCGAGATCGTCGAGCGGGCACTGGAGCGCTACGGGGCGCCGGTCTATGTGCGGCACGAGATCGTCCACAACCGCTATGTGGTCGACAACCTGAAGGCCAGGGGCGCGATCTTCGTGGAAGAGCTGGACGAGGTGCCCGACGGCGCGCCGGTGATCTTTTCCGCGCATGGCGTACCGCGCTCGGTGCCGGAGGCCGCGACGGTGCGGGGGCTGGAATGGCTTGATGCGACCTGCCCGCTGGTGAGCAAGGTCCACCGCCAGGCCGAGCGCCAGATCGAAGCGGGGCGGCACATCGTGTTCATCGGGCACAAGGGCCACCCCGAGGTGATCGGCACGCTCGGCCAGGTGCCGGAGGGGTCGATCACCCTGGTGGAGACCGAGGAGGACGTCGCCGGCCTGGACTTCGCCGAAGGACAGCCGCTGGCCTTCCTGACGCAGACCACGCTTTCGGTCGACGATACGGCTCATGTAATCGCTGCGCTGCGGGCGCGGTTTCCGCAGATCGTGGGGCCGCGGGCCGAGGACATCTGCTATGCGACCTCCAACCGGCAGGGCGCGGTCAAGGCGATCGCGCCGGATTGCCAGCTGGTGCTGGTGATTGGCGCGCCCAATTCGTCGAACTCGCTGCGACTGGTGGAAGTGGCCCAGCGCTGCGGGGCCGAGGCGCGACTGATCCAGCGCGGGGCCGAGATCAGGCCCGAATGGCTCGACGGCGTGACGGTGCTGGGGGTGACCGCCGGTGCCTCGGCCCCCGAGGAGCTGGTGCGCGAAGTGGTGGCGCGGATCGCCCAGCTGCGTGCGGTGAGCGAGGAGACGATCGTCACCACCGAGGAGAAGATGGTGTTCAAGCTGCCCCGGCAGCTGGTGGACTGAGCGGGCGAGGGGAAGGATGGCCGTCTACACGCACCTCGGCGCGGAGGCGCTGGCGCGATTGATCGCCGAGTTCGACGTGGGCGCCCTGCGCAGCGCGAAGGGCATTGCCGAGGGGATCTCCAACAGCAACTGGCTGGTCGACACGGCCGGGCGCGACGGGCGCGGCGAGCGGTTCATCCTGACCATGTACGAGCAGCGGACCGAGGTTTCGGAGCTGCCGTTTTTCCTCGGGCTGATGGACCATCTTTCGGCCCATGGCTGCCCTGTGCCCGCCACGATCCACGACCGGCAGGGACAGGCCTTCCGCACTGTGGAGGGCAAGGCGGTGGCGCTGATCGAGTTCCTCCCGGGCGTTTCGGTGAGCGAGCCGACGGCGGCGCAGGCGCGGGCCGTGGGCTCGGCCCTGGCGCGGATCCACCTGGCCGGCGGCGACTTTGCCATGCAGCGGGCCAATACGCTCGCCCTGCCCGGCTGGCGCGAACTGATCGACGGTTGCGGCGCCGGCGGCCTTGCCGCGATCGACCCGGCGCTGGCCGGGCTGGTGGCGGGCGAACTGGCAGAGCTGGAAGCCGGTTGGCCGCGGGGGCTGCCGGCCGGGGTTATCCATGCCGACCTGTTTCCCGACAACGTCCTGATGCTGGGCGACGAGGTGACCGGCCTGATCGACTTCTACTTCGCCTGCACCGACCTCTATGCCTATGACGTGGCGGTTACGCACGCGGCCTGGTGCTTCGATGCGACCGGCACGCGGTTCGAGCCGGAACTTTCGGCGGCCCTGCTCGACGGCTACCAGGCGACGCGGCCGCTCGGCCCGGCGGAGCGGGCGGCGCTGCCGCTGCTGGCGCGGGGCGCGGCGATGCGGTTTCTCGCCACCCGCGCCTATGACTGGCTGCACACCCCCGCCGACGCGCTCGTCACCCGCAAGGACCCCATGGCCTTTGCCCGGCGGCTGCAGTTCTATCGGCAGAGCCCGGGCATATTCGCTTGAAGCACGTGGAGATTTTCACCGACGGGGCGTGCAAGGGCAATCCCGGTCCGGGCGGCTGGGGGGCGATCCTGCGGATGGGCGAGCACGAGAAGGAGCTTTCGGGCTCGGATCCGGCGACGACCAACAACCGTATGGAGCTGATGGGTGCGATCGAGGCCCTGCGGGCGCTGCGCCAGCCGTGCCGGGTGACCCTCCACACGGACAGCAAATATGTCATCGACGGGATTACCCGGTGGGTGTTCGGCTGGCAGCGCAACGGCTGGAAGAACGCCGCGAAGAAGGCCGTCGCCAATGCCGAGCTGTGGCAGGAGCTGATCGACGCCGCGCGTCCGCACCAGCTCGAATGGGTCTGGGTCAAGGGCCACGACGGGCACCCGGAAAACGAGCGCGCGGACCGGCTGGCAAGCGACGCGGCCGAGGCGGCGCGGGGCTAGCCGGCCTCGCCGGCGCGAGCCTTCGTTGGCGCACCTAACCCAAAGTTAACCACTGTGCCGCTAGGGAGCGGCCATGCAACTGCTTATCTTCCTTGGCGGGACGCTGGCCCTGATCGGCGTGCTGACGCTGTTCGAGCAGTGGCGCAATCCCGGGCCGACCGAGTGGCGCATCAACCTGCAGGCCTGGGCCATCAACATGGCCATCGCGATGATGGCGAGCCACTTCTGGCCGCACTGGCAGGGCGCTTCGCTGGTCAACGCGGCCGACCTGCCGTTGTGGCTGGCCCTGCCGCTATTCTTCCTGGTGCGCGATTTCCTCGAGTGGTTCTACCATCTGTGCCAGCACCGCATCCCGGCGCTGTGGGCGATCCATTCGCTCCACCACTCCGATACGGAAATGACCGCGCTCACCACCAACCGCCACTTCTGGGGCGACCAGCTGGTCAAGACCCTGACGATCTGGTCGGCCACGAGCATGGTGATCCGCGGCACCGACGTGCTGGTGGCGCTCTATGGGCTGGTCAGCCTCTACAACTATTTCATCCACGCCAATCTCAAGGTCGACTTCGGCCGGCTGTCATGGCTGCTCAATTGCCCGGCCTATCACCGCCGCCACCATTCCCGCCTGCCCGAGCATTACGACAGCAATCTTGCCGCGCTGTTTCCGATCTGGGACGTGATCTTCGGGACCTATCGCCAGCCTGACGGCTGGCCGCCCTGCGGGCTGGACGAGGGCAAGCCCGAGACCCTGACCGGGCTGGTGACCTGGCCGGTCCGCAGCCGGCCGGACGAAGTCCCCGCCGAAGCCTGAACCGGGGACTTCCAGCGCGGCCCTTTTCCCCTGCGATCATGGCCGCGGACCTTGCGTGCAAGGCCATTTTCCGCGATTTGCGCTGGCATGGTTCCGGCGATTTTCGGCCTTTCCGGTCTTGCGCTTACCTGTGATGAGCGGGCCTTTTTCGCCGATGCCGACCCGGCGGGCTACATCCTGTTCGGCCGCAACGTCGAGAACCCGGCGCAGCTGCGCGCGCTGACCGACGCGCTGCGCGCGATCCATGGCCGCGAGCGGCTGTTCATCTGCATCGACCAGGAAGGCGGCCGGGTTGCCCGGATGAAGCCGCCGGCCTGGCCGGCTTATCCGACCGGAGAAGCCTTCGCGCGGCTCTATGACATTGCTCCTGCGAGCGCGATCGAAGCCGCGCGGTGCAATGCCGAGGGGCTGGGGCTGGACCTGGCCGAGGCGGGGATCAGCGTCGATTGCTGGCCGCTGCTCGACGTGCGCCAGCCCGGCGCGCACGACGTGATCGGCGACCGCGCGCTGGGCGACGAACCGCTGCGGGTGGCCGCGCTCGGCCGGGCGATCCTCGACGGATTGGGCCGGGCCGGGATTGCCGGGGTGGTCAAGCACATGCCGGGCCACGGCCGGGCCATGGCCGACAGCCACAAGGAACTGCCTACGGTCACCGCCGGCGAGGCCGAGCTGGAGCGCGATATCGCCCCGTTCCGCGCCCTTGCTGCCGCGCCGATCGCGATGACCGCGCATATCCGCTACACCGCCTGGGATGCGGCCCAGCCGGCTACGCAATCGCCCTTTGTTATCAACGAGATCATTCGCGGGCGGATCGGTTTTGCCGGATTGCTGCTGACCGACGACCTCGACATGGAAGCGCTTTCGGGCACGGTTCCCGAGCGCGCCGCCCGCTCGCTGGCGGCGGGCTGCGACCTGGCGCTCAACTGCTGGGCGAAGATGGACGACATGACCGGGATCGCCCGGGCCTGCCCGGACCTGAGCGCGGCCGCCGCGCAGCGGCTGGAGGTGGCGCTGGCCAGCACCGGCGCGCTGGTGGCTGACCCCGCCCGACGCGACGCGCTTGCGGCCAAGCGCGACAGCCTGCTGGCGCTGGCATGAACCTGCCACCGGCCCAGGACGCCTTCGCCGGCGAGGATTGGACCGGGCCCGGCGCCGCGGCCACCGAGGATGCCGCGCTCTACCTCGAGCTCGATGGATGGGAAGGGCCGCTCGACCTCCTGCTTGACCTGGCCCGCCGACAGAAGGTGGACCTGCGCCGGATTTCCATTCTCGGCCTTGTCGACCAGTACCTGGCCTATATCGAGCGGGCCGAAGCGCTGCGGTTGGAACTGGCGGCGGATTACCTGGTGATGGCCGCGTGGCTGGCTTACCTCAAATCGGCCCTGCTGCTCCCGCGAGAGGAGCAGGAGGACCCGAGCCCCGAGGAACTGGCCCTCCGCCTGCAACTTCGCCTTCAGCGGCTTGGCGCGATGCGCGAGGCGGCGGCGCGGCTGATGGCGCGCGACCGGCTCGGACGCGACGTGTTCCGCCGCGGTGCACCCGAAGGCCTCAGGATCGAGCGGCGCAATGCCTGGACCTGCGAATGGTTCGACCTCATCCAGGCCTATGGCCAAGTCAAGGCGCGTACGGCTCCGGTCGTGCACATGGTGCGTGAGCGGCCGGTGATGACCCTTGAATCGGCGCTGTCGCGGGTTGCGGCGATGCTGGGCGTCAGCCTCGACTGGATCGAGCTGCGGGAGTTCCTCCCCGTTCATGCCGACCCGCGCCTGCGCCGCTCGGCACTGGCCTCAAGCTTTGTCGCCGCGCTGGAGCTGGCGCGGACCGGCAAGGCCGAACTGGCGCAGGACGAGGTCTTCGGGCCGTTGCGGCTGAGGGGGGTAAGGGCATGAACGGGCCCGTTGATCGACAAGCTCGGGATGATCGGGATGGATGACCTGACGCGGGCCGTCGAGGCCACGCTTTTCGCGGCGACCGAGCCGATGACGGTCGAGGCGGTTTCCAGCCATCTCGGCGGCGCAGAGGTGCGCGCGGCGCTGGCCGAGCTGGCGGCGTTCTACCAGGGGCGTGGCATTGCGCTCGTCGAGCGAGGCGGGCGCTGGCATTTCCAGACGGCGCCCGACCTTGCCCACCTGCTCCGGCGCGAGCGCGAGGAGGTTCGCCGGCTGTCGCGCGCGGCGACCGAGGTCCTGGCGATCATCGCCTATCACGAGCCGGTGAGCCGGGCCGAGATCGAGGCGATCCGGGGCGTGCAGACCGCCAAGGGCACGCTGGACGTGCTGTTGGAAGCAGGCTGGGTGCGCGTGGCAGGACGGCGCGAGGTTCCGGGGCGGCCGGTGATCTATGCGACGACGCCCGCGTTCCTTGCCCATTTCGGCCTCGGTTCGCGCAAGGACCTTCCCGGAATCGACGAGTTGCGCGCCACCGGATTGCTCGATCCGCTGGAGGATGCGCTCGAGGAGGCGCTGGCCCTGCCAGCCGATCCGGCTGTCCCGCAAGACAGTCCGGACGACGGTGGAGAGACTGGCAATACGACGGAAAACGCCCTAGGTCGTAAACTCATAAACGGCACCAGCGAGGTTTGAGGCAAAATGGCCGAATGCAAGGAAGGAAAGCGTAGGGATATGTCGATATCTCAAGCTTTCCTGACGCCGCAGGCGGCCATTTTGATCAAATCCTCCGGACGCTAAAATGGCTTCCATCTCGAACCAACGCGCCCTTGGAAGGGCCACCAGCCCTCCCTGCGGTCGCATTGGTCCGAACTGTTCGCCATTTTGGCGCCTCGATGGTGCCGTTTATGAGTTTACG
>DASTGC010000308.1:0-5633 GCA_035719485.1 Novosphingobium sp. | reverse complement strand
CGGAACGATGATGTCGATCAGCCCGGCCGCGCCCAGCATCGCACCGACCGCCGCGCGATCCGATATCGGCACTAGCTGGATCGCGTCCGCCGGGAGCCCAGCCTCCGCAAGGCCCTGCTGCAGGCAGGCATGGATTGCCGCATTGCTGGCGCGCGCTTCCGATCCGCCGCGCAGAATCGCCGCATTGCCTGCCATCATTGCTAGTCCGCCGGCGTCCGCGGTCACGTTGGGGCGGCTTTCGTAGATGATGCCGATGAGGCCCACGGGCACGCGGACGCGGCTGAGGTCGAGCCCGTTGGGACGGTGGGTCGTGTCGATCACCTGGCCGACGGGATCGGGCAAGTCGGCCACCTGCTCCACCGCCGAGGCGATGCCGGCGAGGCGCGCGGGATCGAGCTTCAGCCGATCAAGCATGGCGGCGGACAGGCCGTTGGCTGCGCCGTTCGCAAGGTCCTGCGCATTGGCGGCGAGGATCGCCGGCTCATCGGCGCGCAGGGCGGCGGCGGCGGCGCGCAGGGCCTGGGCCTTGTGCTCGCTCGGCAGGCGCGCCAACTCGCGCTGGGCGGCGCGGCCGGCGCGGGCCAGCCGTTCGATCAGGGCCTCAGGGCTATCCGCTGCGGGAGCGGCGACAGGTGCGGTGGCGGACATGGGCAGCCGCCTACCACTTGCGACGCAGCTTGTCAGCCCGAGTCGCGGCGGGGGCACTCGCCGCGATTGGGCGTTATTTCGATGTTAACAACGCTTCGTCGCGCGACTCGTTCGACTCGTCCCGAGTCCGCGACCCCGGATTCGATTCGCCGCACGTCGGCTGCTAGCCGCGCCGCCGGACGGAGCGGAAAACCAGAACAACCCGGGGGTCAATTTGCCAAGGCTGAATCGCGGCGCGGCCATGGCCCGCCTGCGGAGCTGGTTTCCCGAGCGCGAATTCTTCATGCGCGCCGAGGGCCATGTCCGCTTCATCAGGATATCGAGCAGGCTGCAGATGCGCGCTGCCGCCGGCCTTGGTGTGCTGGTCCTCGCCTGGGTGGTGACCATGGCCTGGGCCGGGGCGGCATCGCTGGTGGCGTCATGGCACCACGACGACCTGCTCAGCCGCGAGGCCCAGGTCGCAAGCGCCGAGAGCCGGGTGGCAGCCTACCGCGCCAACATCGGCAAGGTGGCCGACGATATTGCCCGCCGCCAGGCCTTCATCGAGACGATGGTCAGAACTCACGTGGGCGACCTGCCCGCTGACGCGCAGGCCGGCGAGACGGTTTCGGATTCGAGCGGCGAAGCAGCCAAGACCGTGGCCAAAGTGAGCGCCGCCATTCCCGAGGCGGCCCCGCTGGCCCGGACCGAGGCCCGGCAGCTGGCCTTCGTCGAACGCCTGACGCGGCTGGCCGACCGGCGCAGCGCGGCGGCCGAGGCCGCGATCCGCAAGCTCGGGCTCAACCCAGCCCGGATGCTGGCTTCGCTGGACGACCGCAGCGCGGAAGGCGGCCCCGCGTTTGCGCTTACAACTTCCGCCGATGGCTCGATCGATCCCCGGTTCGAGCGGCTCGGCCTCAGCCTCGCCCGGATGGACGCGCTGCGCCGCGGGCTCGAAGGTATCCCGCAGGTGCTCCCGGCGAGCCTGCAATACATCTCCTCCGGCTTCGGCTTTCGCGCCAATCCGTTCGGCGGGCGCGGGGGCGAGTTCCATCCGGGGCTGGACTTCAAGGGCCCGTACGGGGCTCCAATCTATGCCGCCGCGCGGGGCAGGGTCAGCTTCGTCGGGCAGCGCTCGGGCTATGGCAATTGCGTGGAGATCGACCACGGCAACGGCCTCGTCACCCGCTACGCCCATATGAGCGCCTTCCGCACCCGGATCGGGACTCCGGTTGCAGCCGGGCAACTGATCGGGCAGATCGGCAACACGGGCCGCTCGACCGGGCCGCACCTGCATTTCGAAGTTCGCATAAACGACGTGGCCGTGAACCCGCGGCCTTTCCTGGAGGTCGCACCCCATGTTCTCGAAGAAGCCCGAGGCCAGCTACATCCCGGCAGGCAGTCCTAGCATGAGCAGCTCGACCTTCTCGATCCTCGGCGCGGACCTGGCGATCAAGGGCAACCTCGTGGCCAGCGCCGACCTGCATATCGACGGCAAGGTCGAGGGCGACATCGCCTGCGCCGCGCTGGTCCAGGGCGAGAGCGGCATGATCGCGGGCGCGATCACCGCGCAGAGCGCCCGGTTGGCCGGCACGGTCAAAGGCTCGGTCGATGCCGGCACCCTGGTGATCCTCAAGACCGCGCGGATCGAAGGCGATGTTGCCTACGAGACGCTGACGATCGAGCAGGGGGCGCAGGTGGAAGGCAAGCTCAGCCCGAAGCGCGCGGGTGAGCCGAAGCTGGCGATCGCCGGCGGGACCGAGGCCTGAGCCGGTCACTTTAACCCCGTTGGAAAATTCTTACACCTCCGCCAGCGCCTCGGCCCTAAGCGCCTTGCGGTCGAGCTTACCGATCATGGTCTTGGGCAGGACCTGGCGGATCACCACGCGATCGACCCGCTCGTGCTTGCCAACGCGGGTGTTGAGCCAGTCGCGCAGATCCTCGGCGTTGGCGGCAGTCCCGTCCTTGAGGGTAACATAGGCGCGCGGCATCTCGCCGAGATATTCGTCCGGCAGGCCGAGGACCGCGGCTTCGCGAACGGCGGGATGATCGAGCAGGACATGCTCGACCTGGCTGGGGAAGACCTTGAAGCCGCCGACCGCGATCATGTCCTTCGAGCGGTCGACGATGCGGACGTACCCATCCTCCTCGAGCACGGCGATATCACCGGTGCGCAGCCAGCGGCGGACCTCGCCGTCCTCGTCGGGGAGGTCGACAAAGGCCGTGGCGTCGGCGTCGGGGCGGTTCCAGTAGCCCTGCATGATCTGCGGGCCCGCAACGATCAGTTCGCCCGGCTGGCCCGGTGCTGCAAAGCCCGTGGGATCGTCCTGGTCGAGCAGGGCGAGGCGGGTGCCGGGGAAGGGGTGGCCGATGGTGCCAGGCCGGCCAGGGCCCTTGAAGGGATTGGTCGAGGCGACGCCCGAGCATTCGGTGAGGCCATAGCCCTGGCACACATAGACGCCGGTGACCGCCTCGAACTGTTCGCGCACCGGCCCGGGCAAGGGGGCGCCGCCGGAGATGCACAGGTTGAGGCTGGAAAGGTCGGTTCCTTCCAGCCGGTCGTCGTGCAGCAGGGCCTGGAACATGGTCGGCACGCCGGGGAAGGACGTCGGCTTCGTTCGGCGAATCGCGGCGAGGACCTGGCCGATATCGAAGCGCGGGGTCATGGCGACACAACCGCCGTCGGCCACGGTGCGGTTGAGCACGCAGGTGTTGGCGAAGACGTGGAACAGCGGGAGCGCGCCGAGGATCACGTCGCGCTCGCTGCGGTGCGGATCGACCAGCACGATCTGCCGGGCATTCGCGGTAAGGTTCTGGTGGGTGAGCATGGCGCCCTTGGGCACGCCTGTGGTGCCGCCGGTGTATTGCAGCAGGGCGAGCGTGTGTTCGGGATCGATGACGACGGGCGCGGGCTCGGCGCGGGGCAGCATCTCCTCCCAGCCGATCACGTCGGGTTGACAGGGCACGCGGGCGAGCTCCTTGCGCCGCAGCAGGCGGAAGGCGAGGCCTGCCAGCGGCGGGAGCATGGCAGCGAAAGGCGCGACCACCAGCCTCTCCAGCGCCGAGCCGCGCAGCACTTCGAGCGCGGTCGGCAGCAGGGCCTTGAGATCGACCGTGACGAGAAGGCGCGTCTGGCTGTCGGCCACCTGGGCTTCCAGCTCGGCCACGGTGTAGAGCGGCGAGAAGTTGACCACGGTCGCCCCGGCGATCAGCGCACCGTAGTAGGCGGTGACGTAGACCGGGACATTGGGCAGGAACAGCCCGACGCGATCGCCCGGGCGGATGCCCGCCTGCTGGAGGCCTGCAGCGAAGCGCCTCGCGTCCCGATTTAGCGTGGCATAGCTCCATGAGCGACCGAGGAATTCGACCAGCGGCCGGTCGGGCCAGGCCGTGACGGCCTGCTCCAGCATGGCCGGCAGGGACAGTGGCGGGAACCGCGCATCCCAGTTGCAGGGGTGCGCATAGACGTTACGCCACGGGTTGGCCGCCCTCCTCGTGCTCATACGAGGGTAAGTGGATGCTGGGAGCGGCCAAAGCAAGGGGCCCGGAAGCGATGTGCCTCCGGGCCCCTGCGGCGGTCTGGGGAGATAAGGTTTATTCGCCCTGTGCTTCGGCGGCACGCCTGGCCTCGAGCCAGGCGGCGGCTTCGGCTTCCTGCGCGGCTTCGCTGGCGATTCGGGTCTGCGCCTCGCGCTCGGCGCGCAGTTCCTCGATCAGGGCCTCGCGATCGTCGCCGAGGCGAATATCGTCCTGCCCGTCATCTTCGATACCGGCGCGCTTGGCCGACTTGGCGACGATGGCATCGAGTTCGCGCTGCGAGCACAGGCCCAGGGTTACCGGGTCCTTCGGATTGATATTTGAGATGTTCCAGTGCGAGCGATCGCGGATCGCGGCGATGGTCGAACGGGTGGTCCCGATCAGCTTGCCGATCTGCGCGTCGGAGATTTCCGGGTGATTGCGCAGGATCCAGGCGATCCCATCAGGCTTGTCCTGGCGCTTGGACACCGGAGTGTAGCGCGGGCCCTTGGTGCGGCTGACGGTGAGCGGCGCCTTGAACATCGTCAGGCGATAATTCGGGTTTGCCTGGCCCTTCTCGATCTCGGCCATCGTGAGTTCGCCGGCGCGCACGGGGTCGCGCCCGGTGTACTTCGAGGAGGCGAGATCGTCGGCCATGGCCTGGACTTCGAGGATGTGCAGGCCGCAGAATTCAGCGATTTGCTCAAAGCTGAGCGCGGTGTTGTCGACAAGCCACGAGGCCGTCGCATGCGGCATCAGCGGGGTGGGCTGGGTCACTTTGGTGTACTCCGGAAACGACAAGGGCCGCCCCAGCGGAGCGGCCTCACGCTGCGTGATCTAGGGCAAACCAGCGTATTCGGCAAGCCGGAATGGCCAAATACCGCCCAACCGGTCGCAACTCAGGCGGCGAGCACGATCTTGCCCACATGCTGCCCGGCGTCCATCCGGGCGTGAGCCGCGGCGGCTTCGCACAGGGGGAAGGTGCGGTCCATCGCCGGGCGCAGTTCGCCGGCGGCGACGAGCGGCCAGACCTCACGAGCTATTTCTGCGGCCAGCAGGGCCTTGAAGGCATCGCTGCGCGGGCGCAGGGTCGACCCGGTGAGCGTCAGCCGCCGGCTCATGATGACGGCCATGTTGAGCTCGGCCTTCGTGCCGCCCTGGACGGCGATGGTGACGTGGCGGCCGTCCTCGCAGAGGCACCTGAGGTTGCGCGGCACGTAGTCCCCCGAGACCATGTCGAGGACGACCTCCACCCCGCGCTTCCCGGTGATTCGGGCGACCTCCTCGACGAAATCACAGGTGCGGTAGTTGATTGCATGGGCCGCGCCGAGAGCGAGGGCGGCGGCGCATTTCTCGTCCGAGCCGCAGGTGACGATGACTGTGAGGCCGAACAGGTGTCCGAGCTTGATCGCCATCGAGCCGATCCCGCTGGTGCCGCCGTGAACCAGCACGGTCTCGCCATCGCGGATCCAGGCGCGCTGGAACAGGTT
>DASTGC010000307.1:0-6686 GCA_035719485.1 Novosphingobium sp. | reverse complement strand
CGTGCTCGACGATGGCCCCACCCTGGCGCAGGTTTCCGCGCGCCGTCGCCGCACCGGCTATGCCCTCGGCAGTGACGTGCTGGGCGGCGACCTCGAAGGCTTCATCGATCCGGTGGTGTTCGACCGCCTGGCTATGGTCGCCGGAACAAGCCTCGCTGCCCTGCAAAGCGCCGCCGCCGCGCCCGATTTCGTGCCCCGGCCGCTGGATCTGACCGCGACGATGGAGGCCACCACGCGCGAGACCAAGATCCGCACCCACAACCTGATCGGCAAGCTCGAAGGCCGGCGCCCGGATCAGGGTGCGGTCCTGTTCATGGCTCATTGGGATCATTTCGGTCGCTGTGCCGAGCCGCCGGCCGAGCACCTCATCTGCAACGGCGCGATTGACAACGCCAGCGGCCTGGCGGCCCTGACTGAAGTGGCCCGGGCACTCAGCCGCATGCCTCAGCCCGATCGCGACATCTATTTCGTCGCGACCACCGGGGAGGAAATGGGCCTGCTCGGCGCCGAAGCCTTTGCCGAGAACCCGCCCCTGCCGCTCAAGCAGGTCGTGGCCGCGTTCAACATCGATACGGTGGCGATCGCGCCGGCCGGGTCGCCCTTTGCCATCGTCGGCAAGGGGATGACCCGGCTCGATCCCGATATCGCGGCGGCGGCCAGGGCCTACCATCGGCCCTTGGTCTCAGGCGATGCCGCCAACACCTATATCAAGCGCCAGGACGGCTGGGCGCTGATGCAGCACGACGTGCCGGCCGTCATGGTGACCACTGCCTATGGCGACCTCAAGCGGTTGGAAGCTTTCTTCGATACGGACTACCACCGCCCTTCGGACGTCGTGAAGCCGTCGATCGAACTGGGCGGTGCCGCGCAGGACGTCGGCTTCCTCGTCCAGCTGGGGCGGTGGTTCAGCGACCCGCGCAAGGTCCCGCTGCTGAAGTAAGCCGGCGACGGTGATTGGCACGCCGCTGTCACAATCAGTGGGCAAGATGGCCCCGGCGCGGCGTTCCGGGAACCCGGCTTGTTAACTCCGACCGGTGCGGTTACATGGGCCGCCACGATTCCACCGGGAACTTCCCGGGCCGACAGGCCCAGAGCAAACAGGCAAAGCAGTGGCACCTATCGATATTCCTCTCGGCCTCACCTTCGATGACGTGCTGCTCCGCCCGGCAGAATCCGACATCCTGCCATCGATGGCCGACACCCGCACCAGGCTGACCCGCGAGATCGCGCTCAACATTCCGGTGATTTCCTCGGCCATGGATACCGTCACCGAGGCCGACATGGCGATCGTCATGGCGCAGCTTGGCGGGATCGGCGTGCTTCACCGCAACCTGACCGTGGAACAACAGTGCGCCGCCGTCCGCGCGGTCAAGCGGTTCGAAAGCGGAATGGTGGTAAACCCCATCACCATCGCGCCCGATGCCACCCTGGGCGAGGCCCAGATGCTGATGGACGTCAACCGCATATCCGGCATCCCGGTGGTGGAAGCCAATGGCAAGCTCTGCGGCATCCTGACCAACCGCGACGTGCGCTTTGCCGATAATCCGTCCCAGCCCGTGCGCGAGCTGATGACTCACCAGAATCTCGCCACGGTGAAGGCCGGGGTTTCGCAGGAAGAGGCCCGCAGGCTGCTGCACCAGCGGCGGATCGAGAAGTTGCTGGTGGTTGATGACGCCTATCACTGCGTCGGCCTGATCACCGTCAAGGACATCGAGAAGGCGGTGAACTATCCGAGCGCGACCAAGGATGCCGCCGGCCGCCTGCGGGTCGCCGCCGCGACCACGGTCGGCGATTCCGGTTTCGAGCGGACCGAGGCGCTCCTCGCCGCCGAATGCGATGTGGTGATCATCGATACCGCCCACGGCCACAACCGCGACGTTGCGCGCGCGGTCGAGCGGGTCAAGAAGCTGTCCAATTCAGCGCAGGTCGTAGCCGGCAATGTCGCTACGGCCGAGGCCACCCGCGCGCTGATCGGCGCCGGGGCAGACGCGGTCAAGGTCGGCATCGGCCCTGGCTCGATCTGCACCACGCGGATCGTCGCCGGCGTCGGCGTCCCGCAGCTGACCGCGATCATGGAAGCAGCCGACGCTGCCCGCGCCGAAGGCGTTCCGGTCATCGGCGATGGCGGCCTGCGCACGTCGGGCGATGCGGCCAAGGCCCTCGCGGCCGGGGCCTCGGTGGTGATGATCGGCTCGATGCTCGCCGGCACCGAGGAAGCTCCGGGCGAGACCTTCCTCTACCAGGGGCGGGCCTACAAGTCCTACCGCGGGATGGGCTCGGTCGGCGCCATGGCGCGCGGCAGCGCCGATCGGTATTTCCAGCAGGACATCAAGGACCAGATGAAGCTGGTACCCGAAGGCATCGAGGGCCAGGTTCCCTACAAAGGGCCGGCCAAGGACGTAATCCACCAGCTCGTCGGCGGGATCAAGGCGGCCATGGGCTACACCGGCTGCGGCACGATCGACGAACTGCGCACACGGGCGAAGTTCGTGCAGATCACCAACGCCGGCCTGAAGGAAAGCCACGTCCACGACGTGACGATCACGCGCGAAGCTCCCAATTACAAAGTCGGCTGAGGGCGGGGGATGACCCCACAGGCCCGGGTCCAGGCCGCTATCGAAATCCTCGACGCGGTAGTCGCGGCCGCCCGCAACAAAGGCGCCCCTGCGGACCGGATCATCTCCGACTGGTTCCGCCCGCGCCGATATGCGGGCTCCAAAGACCGCCGCGCCGTGCGCGAACTCGTCTATGCGGCCATCCGCCGCTGTGGTGAGGTCCCTGCCTCGGGCCGGGCGGCGATGCTGTTCGTGGCGCAAGGCGATCCCGCACTTGCCAGTCTGTTCGACGGCTCGCGCCACGGTCCGGCACCGCCTGCCCCCGGCGAGACTGTCGCCAGCGGCGGAACGGCGCCGGCTTGGCTTGCCGAGGCCCTGGCGTCTTCAGGAATCGACGAAAGCAGCCAGCGCGCGCTGTTGCTGCGTGCGCCGGTCGACGTTCGGATCAATACCCTGAAGGCTGCCATTGCGCAGCTGCCGGAAGCGGGCGAACCCACCATCGCTCCACACGCCAGGCGCTTTCCACCCGATACAGCAGTGGAGCAGTGGTCTGCCTATCAGGCTGGTGTGATCGAGGTGCAGGACGCCGGGTCGCAACTGGTCTGTGAAGCGCTCGCTGCCCGTCCTGGCGAGAGACTGGTGGACCTTTGCGCTGGTGCGGGAGGTAAGACCCTTTCATTGGCCGCGGCCATGGACAACCATGGGCACCTGCTGGCCTGCGATGCGGACCGGGCGCGGCTTTCGCGCCTGCCGCCACGCGCAGCTCGCGCCGGGGTCTCAATCATCGAGACTCGCCTGCTTGACGCGGGACGGGAAGGCCCCGCGCTGACCGATTGGGCCGGGAGCGCCGACGGAGTGCTGATCGACGCACCATGCTCGGGTACGGGGACTTGGCGACGCAATCCGGAATCTCGCTGGCGACTTTCTCCGGAGGAAGTCGCGCGTCTGGCGGCGCTGCAGCAGCGGCTACTGGCACTGGCCGCCACGCTGGTGCGTCCGGGTGGGCGGCTGGTCTACGTGGTCTGTTCCTTGCTCGATGCGGAGGGGGCCGATCAGGTTGAAGCGTTTCTCCGTTCGTCCCCTGGTTGGCGCGCGGTGCCGCTGGAGCTTGGTGCCGGGGACCCGCGCGGTCGGGGCCTGCGCCTGACGCCGCTGGCTGACGGGTGCGACGGCTTTTTCGTCGCCAGACTCGAACGCACGTGATACCGGATGGACCTGGTTGCGCGCTTGGGTCGGCGCGGGCAGGGTACTTGGAATGAATCTGCGGGAGTTCCTGATGCGTTTTGCGCCGATTGGGATTGCATTGTCCTTGGCCTTGGGATTGTCCGCCAGCGTAAGCTATTCGACAGTACCGCAAGACCTTGATCCGCGCGCCGCGGCACTTGTCGAGCAGGGACGCACCGCTCTTGGCGCAGGCAATGTCGAGAGCGCGATCGATGCGTTCGAGGCTGCCCTTGCGATCCAGCCCGGGTCAACCGCCATCACGCTCGACCTTGCGGAAGCCACCCGCCGCCAGGGGCTGCAGGGCAAGGCCATCCATTACTACCGAGAGGCACTTGAACGCGATCCGCGCAACGTAGCCGCGATCTCGGGTGAGGGCGCGGCCCTTCTCGAGAAGGGTGCGGTCGAGAAGGCCAAGCGCAACCTGGCCAAGTTGCAGGCGCTGTGCAGCAGCACCTGCCCGGAGGCAGAAAGTCTGGCTGCGCTTATCGCACATGGTCCGCCGCAGCGGGTGGTCTCCGCAGATGCAGTGGATGCCTCCCCGGTCGTGACAAACTGAACAAAGCTTGTCGTGGGAACCTGTGCTTGCTGCAATCTTCGCCGGATAATCGAGCAATAACGGCTGGCGCCCCGGTGTAATGAAGTCGTCTAGGACAGGAGCCTGAAATGGAAATCACGCGCGAAACCGTGGCGGTAATCACCGGCGGCGCCAGCGGCATGGGCCGGGCTACCGCTCTCGCCATGGCGCGTCGCGGCGCAAGCGTGGTTATTGCCGATCTCAACGCCGAGCGCATCGCAGACACAGTTGCCGAACTCAATAGCGTCGGCGTGGGCGCTCTGGGCGTTCGCTGCGATGTCGGCAATCCCGACGATATCCAGCACCTGCGCGACAAAACGATCGAACAGTTTGGTCACGTGGACATCCTGATGAACAACGCCGGCGTCCTGCCCATCGGGGATATCGACAAGACCCCGCTTTCGGAATTCGACCGGACCATGCGGATCAACTTCATGGCCGTGGTCTGCGGCGTGCAGACCTTTCTCCCTGACCTTGCCGCCCGCGGTCAGGCCCACATCATCAACACCTCATCGCTCGCGGCGACCTTCGCCTACGATCCGGCGACGATAGCCTACAATGCCAGCAAGGCTGCGGTATTCAGCTTCACAGAAAGCCTCGCCCTCGCAGTTGCAGCCAAGGGCATCGGGGTGACCTGTCTCATCCCGGGGCCGGTCGCGACCAACATCATGGAGCAGGTCACGGTGTCGGGTGAGCTTCGCGGCATGCCGGGTGCCTATGCGTCAGAGCACTTTCCCCTGCGCACGGCCGAGGAAGTCGGCGAACTGGTGGCCGAGGCAGTCAGTAACAACACCTTTTTCCTGCCGACGAACGATGGCGTGACCTCGCTTCTCGCGAGGCACGCTGCCGAACCGGATGCCTTCCTGCGCGAAATCCAGGCCTGGCTGGCCGGGTGATCTGCTAGCGCCCGGATGAAATCTGGTCAGATCAGCTCGCGGAACTCGTCCAGCACGGCGCGATAGACGCGCTTCTTGAATGGCACGATCAGGTCAGGCAGCTCATCTGGGCGGACCCACTTCCAGTCACAAAATTCCGGTGGATTATGCGCGTCAAGCACGACGTCGTGGTCTTGCCCGGTGAATCTGGCCAGCATCCAGAACTGGCGCTGGCCACGATAGCGCCCGCCCCACAGCTTGCCGAGCAGCTCGTCCGGCAGATCGTAAAGCAGCTCCTCGCGCGTCTGCGCCAGAAGCGTCACCAGACCCTCGGTTACGCCGGTCTCCTCCCACAGTTCGCGAAGGGCAGCCGCACGCAGGTCTTCACCGTCGTCAATCCCGCCTTGTGGCATCTGCCAAAAGTCCCCCTCGCGCGTGTCGATGCGCTTGCCGACAAAGACCAGTCCCTGGTCATTGACCAGCATCACGCCGACGCAGGGCCGATAGGGCAGGGCGGAAAAATCGTTCATTGGAGGGTTGCTCGCGTCGAGGGAGGCGGGGAAGTTCTGGTTGGGCAGCCTTTAGGTCGGCATTCCTGGATTGACTACCCATTGGTTGGCCCCACCTTCAGCAGGTCAACGCGAAATTCGCCTGCGGTTTCGCACCTGACAGAAAAACTCAATTGCGCCGCCGGCCAGAGAGTGGCTTAGGCGCAGGCATGGCAGGTACCGGTTCGATTCCGGACAGTCTTTCCCGCTCGAGGATGACAATGGCAACTCTTCTGGCCGACACGCAGCCCACCACGGCCACGGGCACCGATACTCCCGAAGCGGTGGTCGTGCGCTTTGCGGGCGATTCCGGCGATGGCATGCAACTGACCGGTGGTCAGTTCACCCTGTCGACCGCGCTCGCTGGCAATGACCTCGCAACATTCCCCGATTTTCCTGCGGAAATCCGCGCCCCCCAAGGCACCCTGTTCGGCGTCTCGGCGTTCCAGATCAATTTCGGCTCGACCGCGATCGATACGGCCGGTGATGCGCCCGACGTGCTGGTGGCGATGAATCCTGCCGCCTTGAAAACCAACGTCAATGCGCTGAAGCCGGGCGGGCTGATCATCGCCGATACGGGCGAGTTCACCAAGCGCAACCTCGATAAGGCGAAGTACGAGGTCAATCCGCTGGAAGACGGCAGTCTTGCCAAGTGGGACCTGCTCGCCTTCGACATCAGCGCGCTCACCCTCGAATCCGTCAAACCCTTCGGCCTCGGCAACAAGGAAGCCCTGCGTTGCAAGAACATGTGGACGCTGGGCCTCGCGCTGTGGATGTTCGACCGCGATCGGGAGCCGCTGGTGCAGTGGCTGAAGGATAAGTTCCGCAAGAACCCGGTCCTTGCCGATGCAAATATCGCGGCGCTCAATGCCGGCCATGCCTATGGCGAAACGGCGGAACTCGCGGGGCC
>DASTGC010000306.1:0-2384 GCA_035719485.1 Novosphingobium sp. | reverse complement strand
ACCAGTTTTGCCCAATCCATCCTCCGCAAGGTTCGCCCTGAATGGCAAGGTCGTGCACCGCAAGGCGTCAATACCGACAAGATCATTTCGTACATCGCTGTGACGCTGAACCCCGATGGAACCTTGGCAGGATCGCCACGTCTCATGAAGCAAGATGGGGTGGATGATACGAACCGAGCGCAAGCTGGGCGACACGCAGAAGAAGCTATCCGAGCGATCAGACTTGCCGCTCCGTTCGATTTGCCTGCCGATCAATATGAATTGTGGAAGAACCTTCCGCCTCTGGCCTTCAGGAAGAGCGCAAACCAATGAAGACGAAGTTTATGGCCCTCGCGTTGCTGTTGAGTTCGCCAGCACTCGCCCAACAGGCAGCGCCGGTTGCGCCAAAGCCCACCGACGCGCCTGCAACTGAGGCGCCGATCGAAGTTGTTGACGAGACCCCGTGGCAGGACCTCGGCATCGCCATCCCGACCTTCCCGACCGATCGCGACATGCCGACCGAAGCTAGTGCTGGTTCCACGGCGGCGCTCGGGCGGGCGCTGGCGGGCGTGATCACGGCCGACCTGAAGAACAATGGCCTGTTCAAGCCGACCGGCCCCGATTCGCTGCCGATGCCGAGTTTCGGACAGGTGGTCGCGCCCGATTTCGGCGTATGGTCGGGCCGCGGCGCGGAAATGCTGGTCCACGGCTATGTGCGCGGCAATGCCGACGGAACGCTGACGGTGGGCTGTTATCTCTACGACGTGCAATTGAAGCAGCAGCTGGTGAAGGGCGGCTGGCAGGTTGGCCCGGGCGAGTGGCGCCGCGCGGCGCACAAGTGCGCCGACCTCGTCTATTCGCGGCTTTCCGGGGAAAGCCCGTTCTTCGATTCCAAGATTGCCTATATCGCCGAGACCGGCCCGAAGGATCACCGGATGAAGCGGCTGGCGATCATGGATTCGGACGGGGCGAACCACCGCTACATCACCACCGGCCAGGCGATCGCCCTGACCCCGCGCTATTCGCCCGACTACAAGTCGATCCTGTACCTTAGCTATTTCAACGGCTTCCCGCGGATCTACGTCTATGACATGGCGACCAACAAGCAGCGCCTGATCACCCAGAGCAAGAACCCCACCTTCGCCCCGCGCTGGTCGCCCGACGGCAGGTGGATACTCTATTCGATGGCGATCGGCGGCAATACCGACATTTACAAGGTCGCCGCCGACGGCAGCGGGACGACCATGCGCCTGACCAATACGCCGGGGATCAATATCGGCGGATCGTTCTCGCCCGACGGCAGCAAGATCGTGTTCGAAAGCGATCGCTCGGGCGCACAACAGGTCTATGTCATGAACGCCGACGGGTCAGACCAGAAGCGCATCAGCTTTTTTGGTGGCCGCGCCGCTACTCCGGAATGGAGCCCGCGGGGCGACCAGATCGCTTTCACGCACATCGCCGGGAATTTTCGTATTGCCGTCATGTCCCCTTCTGGTGGTAACATGCGCGACCTGACGGACAGCTGGCAGGACGAGGCGCCGACCTGGTCGCCCAACGGCCGGATCATCCAGTTCTTCCGCACCGACAAGGGCAGCGGCAAGACCGGAATCTGGCAGGTTGACCTGACCGGTCGGAACGAGCGCAAGCTGCCGACGCCGGTCGATGCCTCGGACCCCGCCTGGGGGCCGGTGCAACAATAAGACTTCCGGTCCTGTCCCGGACCACATGAAGAGGAGACGACAGATGCCGCATTCCACCGAATTCAACAGGGGCGTGAAGGTCGGGGCGCTGGTACTTGCCGCCAGCCTTGCTCTTGCCGGCTGCGCCAGGAAGGCGCCCCCCGCCTTGCCGCCCGCACCCGAGCCGACCACGGCGACCGCCGCGCCGCCCCCGACCAACACCGGCCCGGTTGCCGGCAGCCAGGCCGATTTCGTCGCCCAGATGATGGGCCAGGACACGATCTACTTCGATACCGACAAGTTCGATATCGACCAGGCCGATGCCGCGGCGCTCAAGGCACAGGCCCAGTGGCTGATGCGCTACCCGGGCAAGCGCGCGACGATCGAGGGCCATTGCGACGAGCGCGGCACCCGCGAATACAACCTCGCCCTGGGCGAGCGCCGGGCCAATGCGGCGAAGAACTATCTCGCCAGCCTTGGCGTTGACGCCAGCCGGCTGACCACGATCTCCTACGGCAAGGAGCGCCCGGTGGCGCTCGGCTCTGACGAGGCGAGCTGGGCCAAGAACCGCCGCGCGGTGACGGTCACGGTCGATTGACGGGCACGGCCGGATGCCAATCCGGCGATTGATCGCAACAAAGGCCTCCGGCGGCAGCTGGGGGCCTTGCTTGTGGGCCATGCCGGACACTATCTGCCACGAATGAGTCGCGCGCGCGGTAAGAACGA
>DASTGC010000305.1:0-12310 GCA_035719485.1 Novosphingobium sp. | reverse complement strand
CCGGTCAGCCTCCCCAGCTGGGACGGCCTGACGGATACGCAGCTTCGTGCCTCCCCGGTGAACGTCAGCCTGTCTAGCTTCGGCGGCCTGACCGACACCCAGTTGCGGGCGGCCCCGGTGTCGGTGTCCCCGGATGCGGTGGCGGATGCGCTGACGACCTCGGGCTCCGTCACCTCTGCAACGACCGTGGTCTCGATCGCGACCAAGGGATTTGGCGGCGGCTCGTTCCATGTGACCAATGCGGGGACGACCTGCACGATCACTTATGAGCAATCGAACGACAATGCCACCTGGGTGGCCCTGCCGGTCAACTCGCTGGCTGCAGCGACTTCCTCGCCGGTGCTGACGACCACGGCGGCGGGTATCTTCGGTTTCGCCACGAGCGCTGCCTTCGTGCGGGCGCGCGTTTCGACCTATACCAGCGGAACGGTCGCCGTCACCGTTGCCCAGAAGCGGCAGGCGCCGCCGGTCAGCGGCGTCTCGCTGGCCGGGGGGTCTTCGGCGCTGGGAAGCGTTTCGGTAACCGGCACCGCCACCGTGAGCGGGACCACCAACGCTGGGACCGGTTTCACCGATTCGACCACGGCGCTGGCTGCTTCGGCCACCTTTACCGGGACTGGACGAGCGACGACGACCTCGTCCCAATACGCCTATTTTCATGCAGTCGCCTATGCCGACCAGGCGGGAACCCTGTTCATCGACCAATCGCTCGACAGCGGGACATCCTACCAGCCGGTCATCAGCCAGGCGGTTACCGCTTCAACTGCGGCGCAGCTGACAGCAAAAATCACTGGCGCTTTCGCGGCGACGACGCTGTATCGCGTCCGCTACGTCAACGGTGCGGCGGCCCAGGCAACGTTCCGCCTCTCCAGCGCCTTCTCGCGCTAAGGGGGCAAGGAGGGAGGCAGACCGGCTGCCTCCCCCTTTGCCTCACATGCCGTCGACAGCCTTGCTGACGAGAATATTCACCGCGACCCGGCGGTTCTGCGCCTTGCCCTCGGGGGTCGAATTGTCGGCCGCCGGATCGGCCTTGGCCATGCCGGTAGGCGTCAGCATGCGGTAAGGCTTCCAGTGGCAGGCCTGTTGTAGATAATTGATCACGCTATTGGCGCGCTTCTCGCTCAGGGTCTGGTTATATTCGTCGCTACCGACTGAATCGGTATAGCCGACGACCAGCATCAGGGCGTTGTTGGTGCCTTCGGCCTGGGTGGCAGTCTGGCATAGCTGGGCCTTGGCCTGCTCCGACAGGTTGTACCTGCCGGTATCGAAATAGACGTTCGTCGTGCCCTTGATGTTGTACTTGTCGATGTCGCCCATCCGGCCGCGCAGGGCTTCGGTCGCGGCGGTCTGCTCGGCGAAGCGCTGGTCCGTGCCATTGCGGATCATGTTGGCGGTCTTGAAATCGCCGCCCTTGAAGGTCACCAGCGCCGCAACCAGTTCGCCCTCGCCCTGGAGCGTCTTGACCGTCACCGGAAGGCCGTTGAGCAGCGCTTCCGGTCCGAACTTGCCATTGCCGCCGAACAGGCCGCTGGCCCCCTTGATCTTGGTGGCGCTGTTGATTGCAATCACCGTGGCCGTGCCATCGGCACTGGTCACCTTGATCCGGTCGCCGGTGCGCGCGGTGATGATCCCCTTGACGTCGGGCCCCTTGGTCATGGCGGTCTGTGGCACCTCGCCATTGACGATAATGCCCGATGCGGGCGCATCCTGGGCCTGCAGCCCAGCCGAGGTGGCCCCTGCGAACAGGGCAATCAGGAGCGCGGCTCCTGGCCTGGTGCCCGACCTGGTGTAAGTGACACGCATTGAAAACTCCTTCATTTCGCCCGGTCTGACGCGCGTGTTCAGGTTAACCTTGCTGCCAGATGAACAAACAGGGCATGCCGTTTTGCGCATGGGTGGCCCGGGCCCACCCTGCGACGAACCGAGTGGCGCAAGTGCGCCATGACCCCCGTCCGGCTTGTGGGCTCGGCCGACAGTAAACTCCATTGTGGTGTAAAACGATCCAAAACGGGTGTTCTTTTCGCTGGTACTTCGGGGTCGCGTTGGTCCACTTCAACGGAGAAATCCAAGCAATCGCATGGACTTGCCGCATGGGCGGTAATGCGTGAGTTCATCCGTAATGTTCCTTATTAGAACTTGACCTGATCCATGTTTGTTCTAACACCGCACGTGTTGGAACAGAATCGGAACGAAAGGCGAAGTTCATGGCCAGCGCTCCTCTTGCATTCTCTGCAGACCGGTCCCCCACGGCGGATTTTGCCTACGGCTCGCACCATTCCGCCGCCGCTGATCTGTCCGGACGCGCACCAGGCCTTGCGATCTTTGTCGACCGGCCGCACTTGCGCGAACAGATCCGGGAAGACGCCTTGGTCGCGGGTTTCCGCGTTGCCACCTGCCAGTCACTGTCGGCACTCGCCGGGTGCGATCCGCGAGCCCTTGCCGAAGTCGTGCTGGTCGATTGCCCGCGGCCTGATGGGGGTAGCCTGGCCGCCCTGTCGCGGATCGATCTCGGAGCCCGGCAGAGCGGGGCTCAGTTGATTGTCGCCACCACTGCCGCTGGGCTGGAAGACGTGTTTGGCTGCCTCGACCAGTCAGCCCCGCAGATACTTGTCGATGCCGGGGCAGCCGAACTGGCACTGGCCCTCGGCAGGGCCCTGGCGCTGGCCCCCGGTCGGTCTGTGCGCGAAATGGCGGACGAAGACCGGCTGCAGCTGCTGCGGCTGACCGAGCAGGTTGGCCGGCTGGCTGCCCGGCTGGGTGACCGCGCACAGGGCGGACAGGTCGAAGCCGCGGCCCTTGCCTTTCGCCCGGCTTCGCCGGATGAGGCGATCCACTTGCGCCTGCCCGCGGTGGATCTGCCCGATCCACGGCTGGTGCGCCGGATCCTGCGCCAGAGGCAACAGCGCGCGCGCTTCTTCGATGCGGAACTGTTCGCCGATCCGGCGTGGGACATGCTGCTCGACCTCACCGCCGCCCGGGCCGAGCACAAGCGCGTCTCCGTCACCTCGCTCTGCATCGCATCGGGCGTGCCGCCAACCACGGCGCTGCGCTGGATCAGCCAGATGACCAGGGCCGGTCTGTTCGAACGGGTGGAGGATACTCTGGACCGCCGCCGCGCCTTCATCGCCCTGACCGAGCGGGCCGCTGACGGCATGGGCCGCTATTTCGCAGCCATAGGCGCGGCGGCGCTGTCGGGCACCATCGCAGGCAATTCGCTTCCCGTCTAATCGGCCGCCCATGCGCGGGCCCGTTGGCTCGACACGAGACTTGCAGGTCTCCTCCCGCAGGCTGTTTGAGCCTCCGCCTGCGGGAGGGAGATCGCTGCTTCGGGAGCGTGTCCGGACGATCTGTTGCCCGGCCGGTCAGGCCATCAGGGGGTTCGGCGCGGCCGGGGCCACGCGGGTGAGGCGGTTTGAATCGCGGTGGTGGAAAGGTTCGGCCTGGCCGGTAATCTGCATCACCGTGTCTTCCTCGTAGGACCATGTTCCGTCCTCGTGGACGGTCACCGTGATCTCGAAGCTGTCGGTCCGGAAGTTGGTTTCGAGATAGGGATTTGAGCAAATGCCGTAATCGGTGCTGCCGCGCGAGGCGCGCAGGGTGAACTGCTTCGCGTCGGGCGCACACTGGCCCACCGCCAGCACCGTTTGCCCCCGCGGGATGGTCAGTGAATGCATCACTGTTCCCGAGGCCGGCTCCCACAGCCAGTAGCCAACCTGATCGTGATAGGTGCCCTTTTCCCCTGGCTTGCACATCCAGGTGTGGTAGCGCAGCGCATAGAGTACCTGTGGCCCATTGTTGCCCGGGTCGACCGGTTCCAGCGTAATCCGCTCGAAGAATTCCTGCCGTCGCGGCCCGCTACGCTTGGGCGCAACATCTACCCCGCGGGTTCCTTCCCAGGTGCCGGCGAGCGGGGCGAGGGGGCCGAGCAGGGCCAGGGTATCGGTTCCGCACTCGGGCGAGGCGAAGATGTCTGGATCGTAGTCGGCCATCGGGCTTTCTCCTGTCAGTTGGATGGCTAGCGCCCCAACCGGGTCCCGCGCAAGATCGCCGCGCGGGTGATTGCCCGCGCGCATGCGCCGCATATCTGTTGGCTAGTGATACACGGGTGACAATCTATTTTTCGTTGCCGACATTCTGCCCTAACATTGCCGCGACTCTGGACAAGTGAACAGATCGCCGCTCTTCGGCGAAAGGCCTTCGCACCAGACCGGGACTTCGAGGGGAGAGAGCATGAAGACCGCATTCGTAACTGGCGCCGCGCGCGGGCTTGGCAAGGAGATCGCCACCCTGCTGGGCAGGGCCGGCCACCACGTCTATCTCGCCGATGTGCTCGCCGAAGAGCTGGAACAGACCGCATCCGCACTGCGCGCCGAAGGTTATGTGGTGACCACCCGCGTGATGGATGTGACGCAGCGCGAGGCATGCTTCGCCGCGGTCGAGGATTGCGTGGCCCGCACCGGCAATCTCACCGTGCTGGTCAACGTTGCCGGCATCCTGCGGATGGAGCGCTTCACCGACATGCCGGAAGAAGGCTGGAACCGCATCCTCGCCGTCAACCTGTCCGGCCCGGTATTCCTGTGCCAGGCGGCCATTCCTCATCTGATCGCGGCCAAGGGCAACATTGTGAACGTGACCTCCTCCACCGCCTTCTTCGGGACGCCCTATGCCTCGGCCTATGCTGCTACCAAGGCGGCGCTGAACAGCGTCACCAAGAGCCTGGCGATGGAATACATGGATGACCCGGTTCGCATCAACGCGGTTTGCCCCGGCGGGATGAATACGCCAATGAGCGCGGCGCCGAACTGGTCGGACGAGCTCGATTTCGAGAAGCTCAAGCGGTACGGCGGCATGCGCGGCCTGTCCGAACCCGGGGAGATCGCGGCGGTGGTCGCTTTCCTTGCGTCCGATGCCGCTTCGGCAGTGCATGGCGCCACCTGGGCGGCCGACACCGGCCTCTCGACGGGCTGAGCGGGGAGATGATGATGTCCGGTTCACGCCTTCCCACCACGCCCGAGCAGCTCACGGTCGAGAAGCTCAACGAAGTGATCGCCACAGTTGATCCCTCGGCTCTGCTTGACGGATTCGAGGTGCTCGAATCCCATGTTTACGGCAGCGGTGTGGTCTCGACTGCCAGCCGCATCGTGATCGCACCGCGCTGGCGCACGCCCTCGGCGGATCTGCCCACCAGCGTCGTCATGAAAATCGCCCACCGGGAACCGGAAGACTCCTCCGAACCAGGCCTCCCCCCCGCGGCAGCCCGGGCTCTCTATGAGAACGAGGCGGCGATCTATCTCAAACTGAGGCCCTGGGAGGTCTGCGAGGCGCCGCGCGCCTTCGGGGCGGCATATGATGATGCCAGCATCACGCAACTGATCATTCTCGAGGATTTGCGCGAGCGCGGGGCAACGTTTCCGGCGGTGACCGCAGAGGTGCCGCTAGCCCAGGTGGAGTCGCTGGTGGACGAACTCGCCGCGCTCCACGCCCGATACTGGAACAGCCCTGAACTGGGGACGTCCCTGTCATGGATGCAGCACCATACCAGGGGCACCATCTACGATATGTTCTCATCGCCACAGGGCGTGATCCATGGCGTCACCCACGAGGTGGAGGCAGTCCAGTTCAAGCGCGAGATGGTGCAGCGCATGGGGCAGACCACGCATAGCCTCTTTGGGCAGTTCATGCGCCTGCAACGCCACCAGGCCCGGCTCCCGCAAACGGTTTGCCATGGCGATACGCATATCGCGAACACCTATCGACTGCCCGGAAACAAGGCGGGTCTGCTGGACTGGCAGCTGTCGAGCATCGGCTTTGGCATGCACGATCTGAGCTACTTCCTGGCGACCAGCCAATCCGTGGCCGATCGGCGCCGCAATGAGCACGACCAACTGGCCCGTTATCGTGAGCGGTTGCTGCAGCATGGGGCGAAGGACGTCCCCTCGGCCGGGCAACTGTGGCTCGAATACCGCCGCGCCATGGCCTGGGGTGTCTTCATCGGGTGGCTCCCCACGCCGGTGGTGAACTACGGCTGGGAGGTCAACGTGATGGCGCACCTCAGGGTGATGACCGCCTATGAGGACTGCGAAACGGCCGCGGCCCTCGCTGACCTAGATGACTGATGGCTCACTCCCGGGCGGGATTAGCGTTGCCGTTCCTGCTGATCCGCGTTCCGGACTCATTGCGGCACGTCGGCAACCGGGACGAAGAAGCGGTCGGCGGGATCGCCCAGTTGCCCGATGAATTCGCGTGGCTGCTTGCCGTCGGTGTCGGCAATTCCAAACCGTCGACCAAGTGCGGCACCGATCACGGTTTTCCCATTGAAGCTCTTGCAGTCGGGATCGCGCCACAGCCGTTCCAGCACCAGTCCGGAGAATTCCGGCGTCTCCCACAGCGGCAGCGAATCCCGCATCGGTTGGGACAGGTATTCCTCCGGCACGGCTCTGAGTGCATCGGTCATGATGAAGCCGGGCCAGAAGGAAACGCAGGTGACTGAAGTCGGAGCGAAGTCTTGGCCCATGTCGAAGGCCATCTTGTCGGTCCCCGCCTTGGCCGCGCCATAGGCCGGACCATGAAAGTAGCTGACCGCCCCGTAGAACGAGACATGGGCAACCAGCGCCTTGGGCGCGGCGAGCAGGTGCGCCGCGGCGTGATAGGTTGAGATGTAGTTGGAGCGCAGGCCGACATCTATCATCTCGGCCAGTTTCACGTCCTTTTCCCAGAACGGCTCACTCCCGACCAGCTCCGGTCCATAGACTGCCGCGGCATTGTTGATCAGCAGGTCGATGCGCCCGGCCGCGGACCCGATGCGGTCAAAAGCCGCAGCAACCTGCGCATCGTCGGAATGATCGCACAGCACGCCGTGGCCATCGCCTCCGGCAGCCGCGATCTCACCGGTCACCGTGGCAAGGTCCTCGGCGTTGCGACCGGTAACGTAGACGGTCATCCCCTTGCTGCCGAGCGCCCGGGCCATGCCCCGGCCAAGCCCGCGCGTGGCGCCAGTCACCACTGCGATTCCCTGTGTCATCCAGCCGCTCTCCTCTTGTCCGCCGGGGCGTTTCGTCATGTGGCGCAGAATGCCGATCCCACCCTCATTCCACTCCGGACTGAGACTCGGAATAGATTCCCCGGGTCATCAGCTGCTCGTAGGTCTGGGCAAACCGCTCGGCCTCTCGCCGCCGCTCAGCCGGGGTGCCCTTGGTCGCCAGCACGAGATTTGCCGCATACCACATGCCGATGGCGACGGCGCTGGCATGCTCGGGCGGCACCCCTGCCTTGAGCCCGTCCGGCGCATCCAGGCTCCAGTGGCGCACACCATTGGCAAAGATCGGGTTGTCCATCGGGTTGCCGGTCAACAGCCGACTCAGCACCGAGCGGATAAGCTCCGGGTTGTCCGCGGCAAGACCGGGAACAAGTTTGTAGGGATTATCGTAGGGTCCGACCTCCCCACCCGACAGGCTCGCCAGCTCCGTATCAACAAATTCCTCGGTTGCGGCGAGCAACGCCTCGTGCGTGGCGAAATGGTGGTAGACCGTGCGCCGCGTGGTCCCGGCGCGCTCGGCCACTGCGCTGATGGTCACCCCGAGCGAACCGCGTTCCGACCACAGCGCGATGGCGCTCGCCAGCAGGCGCTGGCGCGTCCTGCGCCCGTTTTCGCGGGACTGCCTGGGCGCGGCCGGTTCAACCCTCGATGTTTCCTGTCTAGTCGCCAAAACTGCCCTCGCAAAACGCTCTTGGTCTACAGGTGTGTCACATTAATTGTTTACTGGAAACCGCCCTGTTCCTAGTAGATGGAACGAATCCCCGGCGGGCGCAACGCGTCCGAACCGTGTGGGCCATCAGTAGGGAGATGCTGCTTGAGCAACAGGTACACACCGGACGCAGGCACGCAGGTCGATATCTACCGGCGGATGGCGCTGCTCAAGGCGAACGACGAACGCACCCGTAAGCTGTTCACGACCGGGCGGCTGGTCTCGCCCTATTACAGCTACCGTGGTCAGGAGGTCATCCCCTCGGCGATCTCCGCCGTGCTCACCGACGAGGACTATGTCTGCACGATCTATCGCGGCATTCACGACATGCTCGCCAAGGGCATGTCGCTGAAGAGCCTGTGGGCCGAGGTTGCCGGGCGGGTCGACGGGAGCTGCAAGGGCAAAGGTGGTCCGATGCACCTCACCAGCCTGGAAAAGGGCGTGATGGTGACCACCGGGATCGTCGGCTCGTCGATGCCCATTGCCAATGGCCTGGCGTGGACCGCGAAGCTGGCCGGCAACGGGCGTGTCGCGGTGGCCAACTTCGGCGATGGCGCATCCAACATCGGCGCGTTCCACGAGGCGATCAACCTCGCCGCGGTCTGGAAGCTACCGGTGATCTTCGTTTGCCAGAACAACCTCTATGGCGAACACACCACTTACGAGAAGACGACTGCGGCCAAGCAGATCGCCGACCGCGCCGTGGGCTATTCCATTCCGGGCGTGCGGGTTGATGGCAACGATCCGCTCGAAATGTATGCCGCTGCGGCCGAGGCGGTGGCGCGGGCGCGGGCCGGTGAAGGGCCAACCCTGATCGAGGCGATGACCTTCCGCTTCTTCGGGCACGTCTTCGGCGACGATGATTCCTACATGGACAAGGAGCAGAAGAAGGCGGCCATGGCTGCCGATCCGGTTCCCCGCTTCCGCGCCAAACTCATCGCCGAAGGGATTGTCGACGAGGCAACCCTGGCCGCAATGGAAGCGGCGATCGAGGCAGAAATCGACGAGGCGGTGGAATTTGCCCTCGCCTCGCCTCTGCCGGATGTCTCCGAGCTGAGGCACGACGTCTACGCCGATCCCAGCGTGATTGCCGAGGACAGCTACGCATGACCGACACTGCTACCAAGACCCGCGCCGTCACCATGGCCGAGGCAATCAATCGCGCGCTTGCCGACGCCATGGCGGAAGACGACAAGGTACTCGTGTTCGGCGAGGATGTAGCCGACCCCGAGGGAGGCGGCGTGGTCGGCATCAGCCGCGGCCTGTCCACCCGGTTCGGTGACGACCGCGTGCGCTCGACCCCGATCGCCGAGCAGGCAATCATCGGCGCCGCCGTCGGCTCAGCCCTCGGCGGCTACAAGCCGGTCGCCGAAATCATGCTGATGAACTTCTCGACCGTCGCGATGGACATGATCGTCAATCACGCCGCCAAGCTGCGCTTCATGACCGGCGGCCAGACCGGTGTGCCGCTGACCGTCCGGATGATGACGGGTGCCGGCATCTCCTCGGGCGGTCAGCATGGCGATTACTACGAGGCTTGGTTCGCCCATGTGGCGGGCTTGAAGGTCGTCACCCCATCCACGCCCGAAGATGCCTATGGCCTGATGCGCAGCTGCATCGAGGATCCCGATCCCTGCATCTTCATCGAGAACATCCTGCTGCTGGCCATGGCCAAGGGCCCGCAGCCCGACAGCACGCACCGGGTACCGATCGGAAAGGGGATCGTCCGCCAGGAGGGCAAGGACCTGACCATCGTCGCGCACTCGCGCATGGTGGTCGAGGCGCTGGGCGCTGCCAAGGCGCTCGAGGCTGAAGGGGTCTCTGCCGAAGTGATCGACCTACGCTCGATCCAGCCGTGGGATCGCGAGCTCGTTCTCTCCTCGGCCGCCAAGACCGGGCGTCTCATGATCGTCCACGAGGCAACCAAGCAGTTCGGTATCGGCGCGGAAATCGCTGCCGTGGCCAGCCACGAACTGTTCGGCAAGCTGAAGGCGCCGGTTCACCGGGTCGGCGCGGCGTTCTGCGCGGTGCCGTTTTCAAAGCCGCTGGAAACCGCGTTCATGCCTGATGCGCAACGCATAGCCGATGGCGCCCGCGCCATGATGAAGCACGGATAAGCGAAATGACGACCGAAGTTCTCATGCCCAAGATCGGCTTCTCGATGTCGGAAGGCACCGTCTCGGAATGGCTGGTTGCTGACGGTGGCCAAGCGGTTGAGGGCGAGCCGCTGTTCCTGCTCGAAAGCGACAAGTCCTCCAATGAGATCGAGGCGCCCGCGTCGGGTACGCTGCGCATCCTCGTCGAGGTTGGGGAAACCTGCGAGGTGGGCACGGTCCTCGGCACCATCGGCTGATGCCTGCCGCCGGGCAGCGGGCGAAAGCCTTGCCATGTCCGGCGCGAGGTCGTCATATCCGTGCGTTCCATCTAACCTCCCGCCAAAGCCGCGCCGTAAGCGGCGGCGACGTGGAGAAGGACGCCGTCATGATTCCTCCGTTCGCAGGTCCGGCCCTTGGCAATATCATGCAGGTTGCATGGGTGACCCCGGACCTTGACCGTAGTGTCGCCCAGTTCCGCGAAATATACCGCGTGCCGGAATTCATGGTGATGGATACCGAATTCGAGGCCGAGGTCTTTGGCGAGCGCGGCCAGATGAAACTCCGCCTGGCCCTTGCCAATGTCGACTACATCCAGCTTGAGCTGATCGAACCGACCGGGGGCGGGATCGACCGGATCTATCGCGACGCGCTGCCCCGCGATGGCAGCCACGCCAATGTCTTTCACCACGTCTGCGTGAAGATCGGCGGCACGCTTCAGGACTGGGATGCCTACGTGGATACGCTCGGCGGCCCGCACCGCCCCGTCGCCTATCGCGGCTTCATGGGCGATGACATCAAGTTCTGCTACACCGACGAGCGCGCGACCCTTGGCATGTACGTGGAGCATGTGTGGTTCAGCGAGGCGCAAGAGGCGCAGACGGTCGACGCCGTACCGACCTACCGCACACGATAGGGGAGCCGACATGCCGCGCTACAGCACGAGGCAACATATCGTCCTGCCGATCATCGCCTGGGACCCTGCGCGCCCGGCGGAATGGGTCGACGATCATATCGTGATGGCGCACGCAACATCGAATGCCTACGCGATTCTCGGCGATGATGGCGATGTGGTCATTAATACCGGGACGCTCGCCCAAGGGGCCAGGATCCGCGAAAAATTCGAGGAACTGATCGGCCGCCCGCTCAGGGTGGCTAGGCTCATCTTCACGCAGAGCCACCCGGACCACGTCGGCGGATGGCAGACTTTTGCTGATCCGGGGGTCGTGATCCATGGCCAGCGCATGTTCCACCAGATTCACGCCGAACGGGTGATGCTCGGCCCCTTCTTCGGTCCACGCAATGCCCGGGTCATCGCGGCGATGCTCCCTGCCGGCTCTTCGTCCACCTCCTGGTCCGATGCACCCGAGCCGGGACCGCTCACCACCTTTGCCGACGAACTGGAATTCGTCTGCTCCGGACGGACTATCCGGCTGCTCTCGCTGTTTTCGGGCGAAACGCTTGATTCCCTTGCGGTGTATATTCCTGACGAGCGGACTGTATTCACCGGCAACTGGGCGGGCGCCATTCACAAGGCCCTGCCGAATTTCTACACGGCCCGGGGTGACCGCCAGCGCTCGGTACCCGCTTGGCTTGCCCAATGTGACATGCTGCTGGGCCTGAAGCCGGAGCTGCTCATTACCGGCCACGAGCAACCGATCGTCGGCAGCGCACAAATCGCGGCAGACCTCGGCAAGGTCAGGGCAGCCGTTGCGCTGATCCATGACCATGTCGTGGCGGGCATGGTTGCGGGCACCGACCTGCCCACGATCATGGCTACTCTCAAGCTCCCTGCTGAACTGGAGCCGCGGGCTGGCCGCTCACCGCACCATTGGGTGGCGCGCAGCGTGTGGGAGGAATATGCCGGCTGGTTCCGGCAGGAGCGGACCAGCGAAGTCTATCCGACCCCGCAAAGTGCCGTCTGGGGCGAACTCGTGGAATTGGCGGGCGGTGCTCTGCCGCTGGCCGAACGGGCCAGGGCACATCTGCCGGCAGAGCCTGAGAAAGCGCTTCATCTGATCGAAATCGCGGCAGAAGTCGACCCGGGCAACAAGGCCGTCCGCGAAATCGAGGCGGAAGTTTACGAAGCATTGATCGAAGCTACGGGCGGCATTCCGTTCGATCTGCTGGGCTGGCTCGAAGGCCGGCTGGCAGCGGCGCGGGCTGCCATGGCTGAAGCTGGCTGAGCCGGGCACGCGAACAAATATTTGGGAGATGATGTATGGCGGGCGAAAAAGTCCGGATCGAAGACCTGAAGAACCCGGTGCGCAGCGAGCTCCAGCTTCAGGCGCTCGCTTACGGCGAAACAAATCGGGTGTCGCTAACGCCGCAGGCGGTGCTGGCCGCTGCCGAGGCAGCAACCGGGTTGTCGGATTATGGCGCTGACGATTTCCGTCCCCGGCTCAAGCTGTGGCTCGAGTGCTGTGACGCCGACGAGGGCATGTCCGGCTCGTCGCGCATCGGCATATTCAA
>DASTGC010000304.1:0-2401 GCA_035719485.1 Novosphingobium sp. | reverse complement strand
TCGCGGATCTCGCGGCCGTGCCCAAGGCGGTTGCGGCGCCTGCCCCCGGGGCGGTAGATGTGCGCAAGCTGGCCCAGGCTCGTGCCCGTGCCGAGGCGGCCAAGGCGCCGCCCAAGCCGATCCACCCCAGCCGGGTCTGGGTGCAGGTCGGCACCGGGCGCGATACCGGTGCACTTGGATTTACCTGGCGCGGTCTCGTCAAGGACAATCCCGCGCTGTTCAAGGGGCAGTCCCCGTCGATCACAGACTGGGGGCGCACCAATCGCCTCCTCGCCGGGCCGTTTGCGACGGAGGCGGCAGCTGACGCGTTCCTGGCCAAGGCGCGCAAGGCCGAGATCGACGCCTTCGTGTGGACCAGCCCGGCCGGGCAGGTGGTCGACCCCCTGCCGCAGCGCTAACGGAACTGCCCCAGGGGAACTCCCGCCTTTTCCACACCTTGTAAACAGTGTTGTCGAGTTTTGCGCAGGGTGTCGTTAACGGTGGATTGTGCACTGCACGCCGCTCGAAGCATCAGCGCTCGCAACGCCGCAGGTCCCATCAGATCGCAGGCGCGCTGACAGGAGATGATGTGAGGACCAGCCACACCGACGTGGAACGCGACGACGACGCCGCACCGGTCGAAATGCTCGCATCGCTGTTCGAGGCGCGGGGCTGGCAATTCGAGTTCGTCGGCGACGACGAGATCAGCGGTGAGGTGCAGGGGTCCTGGGCAAACTACCAGGTTCGCGGGATCTGGCGGCGCGAGGACCACGTGCTGCAATTGCTCTGCCTGCCGGATATCCGCGTCCCGGACGACAAGCGCGCGCCGATGTTCGAGGTCCTCGCCCTCGTCAACGAGCAGATGTGGCTTGGGCACTTCGACGTGTGGTCGAACGGCATGGTCCTGCTCTACCGGCATGCGCTCATGCTGGGCGATGACGGCCTCCTGTCCATCGCCCAGGCCCAGACCGCTGTCGAAGCGGCGATCGACGAGTGCGACCGGTTCTACCCGGCCTTCCAGTTTATCCTGTGGGGAGACAAGTCTCCCGCCGAGGCGCTCGCCAGTGCGCTGGTCGACGCCGCGGGCGAAGCCTGAAGACATGACTGACGCCGGGCGCATTCTGCTGGTTGGCTGCGGCAACATGGGTGGCGCGATGCTCAGGGGTTGGCTTGCAGCGGGCATGGCAGCCGACCGGATCACGGTTGCCGATCCCTACCTTGCAGAAGCTCCGGCAGGGATCACGCTGCACAAGCAGGTGCCGCAAGGCGGCGCGTTCGACGTCATCCTGCTCGGGTTCAAGCCACAGCAGATTGCCGAGGCGGCCCCGACCATCGTGCCCGCGACGGGCCCGCAAACGATCGTGCTCTCGATCCTCGCGGGGGTGGACCTGGCGACGTTGCGAGGCTGGTTCCCGTCTGCAGGCGCGATCGTGCGGGTGATGCCCAACCTGGCCGCTGCACTGGGGCAGTCGCCGATCGGCCTCTTTGGCGAGGTGGGGCCCGAGGCACGCGCGACGGTGGATGGGCTGATGGCGCCGCTCGGCACGGCCGAATGGCTCGCCTCGGAAGAGCTGATGGACGTTGTGACGGCACTGGCGGGTTCCGGCCCGGCGTTTGTTTACCGGTTGATCGACGCGCTCGCCTCCGGCGCTGCCGCGCTCGGCCTGCCCCGCGAACAGGCAGACCGGCTGGCGCTCGGCATGGTGGCGGGGGCCGGGGCGCTGGCCACTGCCTCGCAGGTCGCGCCCGGGGAACTGGCTGACCGGGTGGCCAGCCCGGGTGGGACTACCCGCGCCGGGCTCGACGTGCTTGACGCCGATGACCGGCTGGCGCGGCTGATGGCCGATACGTTGCGCGCCGCAAGGGATCGCGGTGCCGAAATGGCGGCGGAAGCACGGGCCAAATCCTCCACCTGATACACTTTGCGACAGCGCCCCGTGTCCGGTTCTTCTTGAATCGTTGACGATTGGCGCCGATATTGGCCGCACGGCCCATCCCGGGCCTGAATGGAGCTTGGACACAATGGCAAACTGGAACGACCCCCAGCCCCGCATGGGCTTCGGCGCGGCGTCGGGCCTTACGGCTGGTGCCGGCCGCGCGTCTTACGACATGGGCCTGCGCCGCTACATGCTGTCGATCTACAACTACATGGCATCCGGCGTGCTGCTTTCGGGCATCGTCGCCCTGCTGTTCGCCAACTCGTCGCTGGCCGTTCCGGTCCTTACCAGCCCGTTGCGCTGGCTAATCATGCTGGCGCCGCTCGGCTTTGTCATGGCGATGAGCTTCGGCCTCAACCGGATGCAGACCAGCACGCTCAAGCTGCTGTTCTGGGCCTTCAGCGTGGCCATGGGCCTGTCGCTCTCGTCGATCTTCCTCGTCTACACCGGGGCATCGATCGCCACGACCTTCTTCGCCACGGCAG
>DASTGC010000303.1:0-2721 GCA_035719485.1 Novosphingobium sp. | reverse complement strand
TCCTTTGCCCGGCGGGTGAGGACGCCGCACGCTGGCTGGAACCTCGTGCTCGAAGCGACATTGATCGATCGTTGATCGTCTCGCCGGAGCGCCAAACCATGTCCAAGCCTCTCCTGATTGTGGCTGCCCTGTCGGTCGGGCTGGCACTTGCCGGATGTTCTAAAAATACCGAGGAGGCGACGAAGAGCGCCGTCGATGCGGCTGCGTCCGATGCGGCAACCAATGCCGCCAAGGCTGGCGATGCCATCGCCGGCGCCGCAAAGGACGTCGGAGCCAAGGCGTCCGAGGCGGCCGATGATGCGGGCCGAAAGCTCAAGGAAGGTGGCCGCAAGGCCTCGGATGCGGCCGACGATGTCGCGGACCGGGCGCATCGCTCGACCGGACATACCAACGACGAGGCAACCGAGAAGTCGCGCTGAGCTGGCTCACGGTCGGGGCAGGTTCTCCCCCGCGCGTGCGGCCGTCAGCCCGTGGTTTCGCGTTGCGATCCCGGTGAGCAGGCTGTCGGCGATCATTCGCGCCCGCTCTCCCACCCGCTTGGCCGCAACTGGGTCCAGTCCGCGTTCGTCAGCCAATTGGCCGCAAGTTGCGTAGAACAGGTCAAGCCAGTGGGCGAACTCCGCTTCTCCCAAGGCAGCTCCGCCTTCATGGACGGCGACGTGGCGCTGCATCGGATTGCCCGAGAATTCCGCTGAATTGTGCAGGATGGAGCGCCAGAAGGCCTTCATTCGGTCAAGATGCGACGGCCAGTCCGCGATATGCGCGGCAAAAATGGGGCCCAGCAGGGCGTCGGAGCGAATGCGGCCGTAGAAGCGCTCCACCAGGTCGGAAACAAAGCCCGCGTCGATCCCGGCAGCCTCGGCCTCGGCCCGCCGCAGCTCCCGTGCCGCGATGGCGCGGGGATGGCCCTGCTTTCGCAGCGGGTTCGGTTCCTGGCGCTCGGTCATGGTCAGCAGGTGGGGGTGCAAGGGGCTGCGTGCAAGCGGCCCGCTTGCTTCTTTCAGCGCAGTGCCGTCTGCCGCGGGCCTTCAACGCTATAGCCGTCGTAGATCGTGCGAGCGAGCAGGGCGATGCGCGAATTGCGCTGGGGCTTGCCCCCCTGCCCGGTGACATAGATCGCTACGGCCAGCTTGCGCCCGTCCGCAGTTTCGATGAAGCCGACGTCGCTGGCGGTGTTGAACAGGGTGCCGGTCTTGTGGCCGATCGCGGCGCCTTCAGGCAGCAGGGCCCGCATCCGGGCCTTGCCGGTGATGCAACGGCTCATCGCGCCAAGCAGCACATCGCGGCTGGACGGGGTCAGCCACTGTCCCTCGTAGAGGCCCGCCAACAGGCGGACCATGGAGTTGGGGGTAATGCTGTCGCGCTTGTCGACGGTCGTGGCCGGGTTCACCGAGCCATCATCGCGCACGAGGGTGGCAATGTCGCGGTCAAGTCGGAATTCGGTGAGGCCAGTAGTCTGGTGAACCCAGCGGGTGACGGCCTGTGGGCCCCCAACCACGGCAAGCAGAGCATCGGTCGCATGGTTGTCCGAGCGGGTGATCGCGCGCTCGATCAACTCCCGCGCGGAGAGTTCGGCGCCGGGACGAACCGGGGCCACGGCGCTGGAGAACTTGGCCGAAGGTACCGGCACCATCAACGGATAGCGGCTGTCCAAGCTCCACCGACCCTGGTCGACCCCGGCCAGGAAGGTTGCGACGATGGCGACCTTGCTGGTCGATGCCATCGGGAAGGCCTGGTCGGCCAGCACGCCGACCGAGCGGCCGGTGGCCAGGTCGAGCGCGGCAACACCGATGCGGCCTTGCGAATTGGTGGCCAGCGACGCGAGCTGCACGGAGAGCGCATCGCCGGACGGTGCCCTGACAATCGCCGGTGCGATCTGCGCGCGAACCGCGTCGAACCGGGTGGAGGCGGCTGCCCGGGTGGCCGCGGCCTGCGGTGCCCGTGAGGCGGTCCCAAGGATCGTATCGAACTGGGCTTCGAGGCTGCTCGCTTCGGCGGCAAGCGGCATTCCGGCGCCGAGAACCAGCGCAACTGCGGCCACTATGCGGCCAAGTCCAGATTGCAACCCCGCCATAAGTAGTGAGACCCTACGCCCAATGTCCTTGCCTTTGTCTAAACGAATCAGCGCTCTGTGCGCAAGATTCATGCGATAAGGCGAAATGGATGATCGGTGCGCGGTGGAACCCAAAATGAACGGGCCGGGAAAAAATTCCCGGCCCGCCACTAATTTCTAGCAGATGGAAGAACTTAGAAATCCATCCCGCCCATTCCGCCGCCAGGCATCGGCGGCATGGCCGGCTTGTCTTCCGGCTTCTCCGAGATGGCTGCTTCGGTGGTGATGAGCAGGCCGGCGACCGAGGCCGCGTCCTGGAGGGCGGTGCGAACGACCTTGGTCGGATCGATCACGCCCGAGGACTTGAGGTTCTCATAGGTGTCGGTCGCGGCGTTGAAGCCCTGGTTCTCGTCGTTCTCGCGCAGCAGGTTGCCCGAGACGACGGCACCATCGTGGCCGGCGTTCTCGGCAATCTGGCGAACCGGCGCCATGATCGCCTTGCGAACGATGTCGATGCCCTTGGTCTGGTCGTCGTTGGCGCCCTTGAGCCCTTCGAGAGCCTTGGTCGCATAGAGCAGGGCCGTACCGCCGCCGGGCACGATGCCTTCCTCGACCGCGGCGCGGGTGGCGTGGAGGGCGTCGTCGACGCGATCCTTGCGCTCCTTCAC
>DASTGC010000302.1:0-3003 GCA_035719485.1 Novosphingobium sp. | reverse complement strand
TGATCGAGAATGGCCCCATGCCTGGGCGATTGATGCGCCCCGTGGCAAGGTGGAGGTTGATGATGGCGTTGCCCTTATCGGTCCCGCTGCGCGACTGGTTGGCGCCCTGGCTGAACAGGGTGACCATGCGCGGATGGGCGGCGACGAGCTCGGCTATGGCGGCGAAAACGTCTTCAGCAACTCCCCCGTTCGCCTCGAGCGAAGTCGAGAGGCGAGAGGCGTGTCTCGACTTCGCTCGACACGAACGGAGGTGGGGGAAGAAGTCTTCGGGGACCTCGCACCGTTCGCTCAGGAGCTCCTCGTCCACCAGCCCGCGCGCGTCCATTTCGGCGAGCAGGGCATTGAACAGCGCCACGTCGCCATCCGGCGCGAGTTGCACATGAATGTCGGCCTGTTCGGCGGTTTCGGTCCGGCGGGGATCGATCACCACCAACTTGGTTCCGCGCGTTTCGCGGGCGGCCTCGATCCGTTGCCAGATCACCGGGTGGCACCAGGCGGTGTTGGAGCCGACGAGCAGGATGAGATCGGCCTCGTCCAGGTCCTCGTAGGTGCAGGGCACGATGTCCTCGCCGAAGGCCCGATTGTGCGCGGCAACCGCGCTGGCCATGCACAGGCGCGAGTTGGTGTCGATGTTCCCGCTGCCGACGAAACCCTTCATCAGCTTGTTGGCGACGTAGTAGTCCTCGGTGAGCAGTTGGCCGGAAACATAGAAGGCGACCGCATCGGGACCATGTTCGGCTATGGTCGCCTGCATCCGCGCGGCGATAAGATCGAGCGCTTCGTCCCATGGGGCTTCGCGGTCGCCGATCATGGGGGTGAGCAGGCGGCCTTCAAGGCCGACCGTTTCGCCGAGGTGCGTGCCCTTGGAGCAGAGCTTGCCGTGGTTCGCCGGGTGATCGGGATCGCCCTTGATGGTGACCGTGCGTTCACCAGTCACTGTGGCGCGGATGCCGCAGCCGACGCCGCAATAGGCGCAGGTGGTGCGGACCTCCTGCATCAAGCCGCCTTCCGTCCGATCACGGCGTCGCGCAGGAGATAGAGCCGGCCCGCATCCACCCTGAGCGGGATCGTCGGCACGCAGCCCTGGTCGCTGCCGAGCGCATCGCCGGTCCTGAGGGAGATGTTCCAGTTGTGCAACGGGCAGGTGACCACGTTGCCGTGCACGATGCCTTGGCTGAGCGGGCCCTGTTTGTGCGGGCAGGCGTTGACGAGCGCGTAGAAGCTGTTGTCGAGCGTGTGGAACACCGCGATCTCCGCGCCTCCCTGGACGGCAAGGGTGCGGGCCGCGCCCGGGGCGATCTGGCCCACGGGGCCGATATCGAGCCAGTTACCGATCATTACACGTACTCCACCTGGAAGGGACGCACCTCGGCGAGGTGTTGGTGCAGGTCGGCCCGTTCGCCGGCGGCGCGCTTGGCCCAGGGGTCGTCCTGCATGAAGGTCTGCGAGAAGCGGAACCGCCCCGCGAGTGCGGCTACGGCTCCGGGATCGTCGAACAGGGCGGCCTTGACGTGGTCGAGACCGACCCGCTCGATCCAGGGCGCGGTCCGTTCGAGGTACCAGGCCTGTTCGCGGTAGAGCTGGATGAAGGCGGCGCAGACGTCCATCGCCTGGTCCTCCGTTTCGACCTTGCAGAGCAGGTCGGTGGCGCGGACCTTGATGCCGCCGTTGCCGCCGACATGGAGTTCGTAGCCGCTGTCGACACAGACTACGCCGAAGTCCTTGATTGTCGCTTCGGCGCAGTTGCGGGGGCAGCCGGAGACGGCGATCTTGAACTTGTGGGGCATCCAGGAGCCCCAGGTCATCTTCTCCAACTTCACACCCAGACCTGTTGAATCCTGCGTGCCGAAGCGGCACCACTCGGAGCCGACGCAGGTCTTCACGGTGCGCAGGCTTTTGCCGTAGGCGTGGCCGGAGACCATGCCGGCGGCGTTGAGGTCGGCCCAGACGGCGGGCAGGTCCTCCTTTTTTATTCCAAATATATCAAGACGTTGTCCGCCGGTGACCTTGACCATCGGGGCGTTGAACTTCTCCACCACGTCGGCGATCGCGCGCAGTTCGCGCGGGTTGGTGAGCCCGCCCCACATGCGCGGGACGACCGAATAGGTCCCGTCCTTCTGGATATTGGCGTGCATCCGCTCGTTGACGAAGCGGCTGCGCTGGTCGTCCTCGTATTCGCCGGGCCAGGCGCAGAGGAGGTAGTAGTTGAGCGCCGGGCGGCAGGAGGCGCAGCCATCCGGGGTGGACCAGCCGAGTTCCTGCATGACCTGGGGAATGACCTTGAGGTTCTTCTCGAGGATCAGGCGGCGCACGTCGGAATGGGCGAAGCTGGTGCACTTGCACAGGGTCTTGGGGCCGGATTGGACTTCACCGCCCAGCGTCAGGTTCAGCAGGCTTTCGACGAGGTCGGTGCAGGACCCGCAGCTGGCGCTGGCCTTGCACTGCGAGCGGACCGCATCGAGGCTGCAAGCGCCCTGCAAGATGGTCGCAACGACCGTGCCCTTGGAAACGCCGTTGCAACCGCAGATCTCGGCCTCGTCCGAGAGGGCGGCAACGGCGGCATTAGGGTCCGCGAGGGCGCCCCCCGCGGCGAAAGCCTGGCCGAAGATCAGCGCCTCGCGGATGGGCGAAATGTCCTCGCCCTTCTTCAAGAGGTCGAAATACCACGAGCCGTCGGCGGTATCGCCGTAGAGCACGGCGCCGACCAGCTTGTCGTCCCTGACGATCACCCGCTTGTAGATCCCGCGCGCGGCATCGCGCATGACGATGTCTTCGGCGCCCTCTCCACCGGAGAAATCGCCGGCCGAGAAAAGGTCGATGCCGGAGACCTTGAGCTTGGTCGAGGTGACCGAGCCGGTGTAGCCGCTCGGCCGGCCGGTCGCCGCATCGGCGAGCGCCCGGCACATGTCCCACAGCGGCGCGACGAGGCCATAGCATGCCCCTCGGTGCTGGACGCATTCGCCGACCGCCATGATCGCCGGGTCGCTGGTGAGCATGTGATCG
>DASTGC010000301.1:0-14141 GCA_035719485.1 Novosphingobium sp. | reverse complement strand
TCCGCCTCTCCGACGTCCTCGGGCACCCCGGTCTCGATCGACTCCACCCGGTCGAACCCCGGCGGCAGGGCCGCCACGGGGATGATCTCCTGCGTCAGGGTGTCGAAGGCGACGAACCGCGTGGCCTCGTCGGCACTGTCATCCTCCTCGGGCGGAACCTCGTCCGGGACGGAGAACATCGCCAGCCATTCCGTGATCGACTGTGGCCGGTCGCCCGGGCGGATGGTCATCGCGGCATCGACCGCTTGGAGGAACTTGCGGCTGTAGCCCGGGCACTCGCGCTCCGCGAGCGGGCCGACCTGCCCGCCGTGCAGACGCTCGAGCACTTCGGGCGGCTTCTCGCCGGTGACGCACTCGTACATCACCACGCCAAGGGCATAAACGTCGGTCCAGGGCCCCTGCTCGTAGGTCTTCACGTACTGTTCGATCGCGGCATAGGGAGGGGTGTGGAAGGTGACCTTGGTGCTGGTCGCCTCGCCCGATTCGAACCGCGCCGACCCGAAGTCGATCAGGACCGGGCGGCCGTCGGCATTGACCAGGATATTGCCCGGCTTGATGTCGCGGTGCAGCACGCCGACGCGGTGAGCCCGGTCCAGCCCCTCGGCGATCGGCATGAGCAGGGCCAGCAGGCTCGCCTCGTTGAACCGCCGCCCCTGCTTGAGCAGGCGCGAGAGCGACACCCCGTCCTCGAAGTCCATCACCATGTAGGCCGTGCCGTGGATCTCGAACAAGCTGCGCACGCTGACGATATTGGGGTGGCGGCTGGGGGTGGAGAGGTTCCACAGCAGCTTGGCCTCTTCCACGAACTTCTTCAGCCCGAGCGCATGGACTTCCTCGGCATCGGAATCGATCGGGACGACAGTGTCGCCCTCCTTGCGTTCGCTGATGGCGCTGGGAAAGTATTCCTTGATCGCGACGAGCTCGTCGAAATAGATGCCGCGGCCCTTGTAGACGATGCCGAAGCCGCCGACGCCGAGCACTTCCTCGAGCCGCCATTCGCGCAGAACAGTACCCGAAGGCAACGCCTTGTTACTGTAGGCCTTGTTCATCGTGCCCCCCCGGACGTCAGAGCGTACCGCACCGCAACAAATCCTCGCACGGTTGGTCGCAGTTTGCTAGTCCTTTGCAACGCGGCAACAGCCAGGGATCCCGTTGATGTCATTCGCCTGCGCTTTTCGGACCGACGTGGGTCTCGGCCGGAACGACAACGAGGATGCGCTGCTGTGCCTGCCCGATCATGGCCTGTGGGCCGTGGCCGACGGCATGGGCGGCCACGAGGCCGGCGAAGTCGCCAGCGCAATGGTGGTGGAAGCGCTCGCCAAGGTTGCCCCGACGGAGGGATTCGCCGAACGCCTCGGCCGGGCCGATGCCGCCCTCAATGCGGTCAACGACTCCCTCGCCGCGATCAGCCGCGCGCAGGACCAGAAGCGGCCGATGGGCAGCACGGTGGTGGCGCTGTGGATCGAGGGGGAGCGCTATGCCTGCATGTGGGTGGGCGACAGCCGCGCCTACCGGGTGCGCGACGGCGCGATCCTGCAACTCAGCCGCGATCACAGCCTGGTCCAGGACCTCGTCGAGGCCGGAATGCTCGAGGCAGACCAGGCCGAAGGCCACCCGAACGCCAACGTGCTGACCCGGGCGGTCGGCGCCTCCACGCGTTTCCGGGTGGATGTGGTCGAGGGCGAGGTCGCCGGCGGCGACCGGTTCGTTCTCGCCAGCGACGGCCTGACCCGGCTGGTGACCGCGGAAGAAATCATGGCCACGGTTACGGCCCATGCCCCCGAGGCCGCGACAGAGCACCTGCTGCAGATCGCCCTGCGCCGCGGGGCGCCGGACAACGTCACCCTCGTCGTGGTGGCCGTCGACTGAGAACTCGCCTCAGCGGATCAACGAGGCGATGAAGGTCGAGCCAACATTGGTGCAGTCGAAGGCGTGCAGGCCGAATTCCTCGGCCAGCATCTCGAAGGCGGCGATGCCGCGGACCGAATTGCCCTTCTTGTCGAGCCGCGGCGCATAGGTGCCGATTCCGATCTGCCGGTTGATCACCCCGACGATTCCGCCGCCGACGCCGCTCTTGGCGGGAATGCCGACATCGTAGGCCCAGTGGCCGGCATAGTCGTACATCCCGCAGGTGAACATGACCGAGAGGGTCCGCCGCACCGCGGTCAGTTCGAAGGCGATCGACTTCTCCAGCGGGTTCTGCCCCATGTTGGCGAAGGTCGCCCCCATCCGCGCAAGGTCGACCGCGGTGACGCTGATCGAGCACTGCTTGAAATAGAGGTCCAGCGCCTTGTCGGGCGAGCCGGTGAGCGCGCCGTTGGCGAGGAGCAGATGCGCGATGGCGCGGTTGCGGTGGCCGGTCTCGCACTCCGAGCGATAGACCTCTTCGTCGACCGTAAGTTTGCGGCTGGCGGCGATCGAAAAGCGGTTGAGCAGGAAGTCGAACGCGTCCTTGCCGAGGTATTCGCAAAGCAGCCCGGCGATGGCGATCGCCCCGGCGTTGACCATCGGATTGAACGGCCGGTTCGTTTCCGGATCGAACAGGATCGCGTTGAACGGATCGCCGCTGGGTTCGACCCCCACCCGGCTCATTACCTTCTGCGGACCGGCGATCTCGAGCGCGAGGCAGAATGCGAAAGCCTTGGACACCGACTGGATCGTGAAAGGCACTTCCGCATCGCCGACCGCGTAGACCTTGCCCCCGGCCGTGGCGATGGCGATCCCGAAGTCGTTCGGATTGGCCTTGCTCAGCTCGGGAATATAATCGGCGACCGCACCGTCATTGTTGGACTTGTGCGTGTCCCACGCCCTGTGGATGGCCAGGTGGAATTCACCCATCGATTCAGTCGATTGGCTTTGGACCTTCATCATCTGCCCCACCTGGTTGCTGAGGAAATAGTCAGAAATACTTAGTCACCAGAGTCCTGTGGTATTGCCGTTGGTCAGGCAATCACACTTTATTGTGCAGTGCAATAGGACTCTTGCATGACAGTTAGCCCGACTCGCATGGCTTGCCGGTCACCAAGACGCCGGCTCCGCACTCATCCACACGGGAACCGCTCAGCGGCGCCCGACGATGAACCCAATTTGGAGCCCCGAAACCGGCCGCTTTGACGAACTCTGACGGTTGATAGGCGAACGGGGATGGGCAGCTAAGTCCCACATTTGCCCTTAACCGGACAGTTAACCCGCGGAAGCTTTCAAGACGCTGCACAAGGTGCCAAGCGTCCGTTTTGTTGGTGTGAGCAGGCCGGCTGGAAGAATTGCGCCACTGTCGGCGAGCGCTCTTCCGAGCTCTGGTTATCGGCAATGTGCTTGGAGGCCCGAGCCGGAATCGAACCGGCGTATACGGATTTGCAGTCCGCTGCGTCACCACTCCGCCATCGGGCCAGATTGCAGGTTTGCGTGGTTGGGGCGCCCTAGCCGCAGGTGTCTGGCAATGCAACGCGATTTGTGGCGCTGTCGAACAGCGCAGGTTCGACCTTGTCGGCAAGGATATAGCCGCCGGGGCAGGTGTGCAGCAGATGAGGCAGGCCGGCACTGGCCAGCTTGGCGCGCAGGCGGCAGACGTGGACTGCGAGGCTGTTGGTCTCCGGGCGGTGGCTGAGCTGCCACACCTCATGAAGCAGGGTCCCGGGCGAGACGGGCTCACCCGGGCTTTCGGCGAGCCGCCAGAGCAAGGCGAACTCGCGCGGGTGAAGCCCGAGCCGGTGTCGGCCGACCCAGCCTTCACGGTGCAGCAGGTCGAGCGTCATCGGGCCATGTTTGCGCCGCCGCGGAAGGTTTTCCAATGTAGCGGAGAGGCGTGCGGCGCGTCCGGCAAGCTCCTCAAGTGCCAGCCCCGCCCCGGTAACTTCCCCGAAGCCCAGCGCAAGCAGGTGCGCACGTGTTGTCGAATCATGGATTTCCGCGAGGATCACCCGGGCGCGGACCTGGGGTGAGCGTATCGCCAGGGCTCGCGCCAGGCCGGAAAGAAGGAGGGGGAACGGCGAGCTCGCAGGGGTGGCGGGGACCGCGGCAAGGGTCCACCCAAGGGCCCGCAAATCGAGCGGGGTGGGGATGCGGTCAGTGCCCAGCCAGCCGAACTGCCCCATGCCCCCACTCTCGTCAGGCGGCCCCGCGACAGCGGCCGATTGCGACGACTCCGGCCAGACACCCCGGCCGATGCAATCGATATCAATCCTGCCGGAGCGTGTGCAACAGGGGGCTCGGGAAAGTTATCCCGTCCTTGCCCACAGGGTCACGCCGCGTTGGAGTTGACCCCCCTACTCTGGAGGAACCGGCGGATGTTGCGCGCGGCCTGGCGCAGGCGCTGCTCGTTCTCGACCATGGCGATGCGGACATAGCCCTCGCCGTCCTCGCCATAGCCGACGCCGGGCGCGACCGCGACTTCCGCTTCGGTCAGCAATTGTTTGGAGAATTCGAGACTGCCCATCTCGCGCAATGCCGGCGGCAAGGGCGCCCAGGCGAACATCGAGGCCGGCGGACTGGGGATGTCCCAGCCCGCGCGACCGAAAGCCTCAACCATTACGTCGCGGCGCTTCTGGTAGAGCGCGCGGTTCGCCTCGACAATATCCTGCGGTCCGTTGAGCGCGGCGCAGGCGGCGGCCTGGATCGGGGTAAAGGCGCCGTAGTCGAGATAAGATTTGACCCGCTTGAGGGCGGCGATCAGCTTGGGATTGCCCACCGCGAAGCCGACGCGCCAGCCGGCCATGGAATAGGTCTTCGACATCGAGGTGAACTCGATCGCAATCTCTTTCGCCCCCGGTACCTCCAGCACCGAGCGGGTCGGTTGGCCGTCATAATAGAGCTCGGAATAGGCGAGGTCCGAAATGATCCAGACCTTGTTTGCCTTCGCCCAGGCCACCAGCCGCTCGTAGAATGCGAGGTCGACCGTCTCCGCAGTAGGGTTCGACGGATAGTTGACGATCAGGATCGAGGGCCGGGGCACGGTAAAGGCCATGGCTCGGTCCAGCGATGCCCAGTAGCGCTCGTCCGGCGTGGTCGGCACGGAACGGATCGTGGCGCCGGCGATGATGAAGCCGAAGGTGTGAATCGGATAACTCGGATTGGGCGCGAGCACGACATCGCCGGGCGCGGTCATCGCCGTGGCGAGGCTCGCAAGGCCTTCCTTCGAGCCCATGGTCATTACGACCTCGGTATCGGCGTCCACCTCGACGCCGAACCGGCGCGCGTAGTAGTTGGCTTGGGCGCGACGGATGCCAGGAATGCCTGCAGAGGCCGAATAGCCGTGCGCGGACGGCTTTTGCGCCACCTCGCACAGCTTGTCGATCACATGGGCGGGCGGCGGCAGGTCGGGATTGCCCATGCCGAGGTCGATGATGTCCTTCCCCGCGGCTCGCGCGGCGGCCCGCATCGCATTCACTTCGGCGATGACATAGGGCGGCAGGCGCTTCATGCGGTAGAATTCGTCTTCCATGACCTTCGCAAGATTCCAGAGCTGATCGCGGCAACGTCGCCGCCGGCAAGTCTCTAGGGCCAATGCCGCGCCTAGGCAAATGGCGCAGTCATGGCTCGGCGCCGGTGCTCGACCATTGCGGCGGGGCTTGCGGTCAATTGCGCCGCTTGTGCAAGGCGCAGCGGGGGCGGGCTTGCAGCGCTGCCCGGCTGGGCTATGCCGGGACGGTTGAGCGGAGGTGAATCAATGACACAACTGGGTGATTCCACCAGGCCGCCCGACGGTGCCGACGACCTGTTCGCCGGCATGCTCCGGCTTCAGGGCGAGATGACCCGTTCGGTCCTGTCCACGTTTGGCAGTCTCGCCGTGCCTGATTGGGGCAGCAGCCCGCAGGCGGTGCTGGTCGAGCCGTGGGAGCGCCTGGCAGACAGCATCGCGCAGTTGTGGCGCATGGCCCCCGATGCCGGAGAAGACGGGGCGAGTGGCATTGCCGGCTGGCTTGATGATCCGCAGAAATGGCGCGAGGTGGTGGAAGGCTGGTACCGTGCCCTGCCCCTTGCCGACGGACAGACGCGTGAGCAACTGCTCGCCGACGGCATGGCCTTGTGGGAAGGCCTGCTGGCCCGGCTCGTCGGCCAGTCCGGAGCTGCTGCAGCCACGGTCAAGCTTCCCCGACAGGACCGTCGGTTTGCCGATCCGCGCTGGCGCGAGCAGCCGGTTTTTGCGCTGATCCACCAGTGCTACCTGCTCCTCTCCGAGCAGCTCATGAGCCTGTCCGACAAGGTCGACGGGCTGGACGAGGCCCAGCGCGCGCAGCTGGCATTTGCCACCCGCACCCTGGTGGAGGCCCTGAGTCCGGCCAACTTCCCGCTGACAAACCCGGTCGTGCTGGACCGGATCATAGAGACCCGGGGTGAGAACCTTGTTGCCGGGATGGACCATCTTCTGGCGGACCTCGGCAAGGGCAAGCTGACACACACTGACGAAAGCGCCTTCGAGATCGGCCGCAATCTCGCGGCTACGCCGGGCAAGGTCGTGCGCGAAACCCCGCTCTATCAGCTGATCCAGTACACGCCGACCACGCCGCGGGTGTTCGAAACGCCGCTGGTGATCTTCCCGGCATGGATCAACCGCTTCTACATCCTTGATCTGACCCCGCAGAAGAGCTTCGTTCGGTGGGCGGTGGATCAGGGAATCACCGTGTTCATGGTGTCGTGGAAATCGGCTGATGCGACGATGGCCGACCTTGCCTGGGACGATTACATCCGCGCCCAGATCGAGGTGATCGATGCAGTGCGCGACCGGCTGAAGGTGCCGTCGGTTGATACGATCGGCTACTGTGTCGCGGGAACGACCCTGGCCGCCACGCTGGCGATTCTGGCCCGGCGTGGCGAGGCGGACAAGGTTCGCAGCGCGACCTTCTTCACGGCCCAGGTCGATTTCGAACTCGCCGGTGATCTCAAGGTGTTCATCGACGAGCGCCAGCTCGCGCTGATCAATGGCCTCGCTACCGACGGCTATCTCGACGGGCGCTATCTGGCGGCGACCTTCAATCTGCTGCGCAGTTCCGACCTGATCTGGAGCACGGTGATCAGCAATTACCTGCTGGGCGAGCCGTACCCCGCCTTCGACTTGCTCTACTGGAACAGCGACACCACCAACCTGCCGGCCCGTTGGCATCTGTGCTACATGCGCGACCTTTATCGCGACAACCGCATGGTTCAACCCGATGCGCTGGAGGCCGACGGCACGCCCATCGATCTTGGCCGGATCACTACGCCGTGTTTCATCCAGGCCGGCCGCGAAGATCATATTGCGCCGCCGCAAAGCGTGTGGCGCCTGACCCGGCACCTGGGGGGGGCGTGGACCTTCCTGCTTGCCGGTTCCGGGCACATTGCCGGAGTGGTCAACCCGCCGGCCGCGGCCAAATACCAGTTCTGGACCAACCCGGACGCGGCGGGCAGTCTCGATGCCTTCATTGCGGGAGCGGAGGAGCATCCCGGCTCGTGGTGGCCCTACTGGGCGGAATGGCTGAAGCAGTTCGGCAAAACACAGGTGCCTGCCAGGGGCAAGCGAAAGCCTGGCGGCAAGGGCGATCCTGTAATCGACGAAGCCCCCGGGCGCTATGTGACCATGCCCTGACCGGTGGGCCGGATGACAGATATGTTGCACTGCACAAAAATGCGTTGACATTGCTCTCCGTCACCGGCATTTGTGCATTGCAGCAAAAGCCGGTGACGATTCGATCTGACCCGGTACCGAGGAATCCACGGGTATGGCAGACGAAGCAGAGTCCATCGCCGAAGTCGCACCCGTCATTCCGGGGGGCCATGCGGCGGTCGAACCCACTTCGAACGGTGCGGAGGCCGCCCCGGTGGAGGCTGGCGAAACCGCAGCTCCCTTGAAAACTGCTTCTGCCCCGCGAGCTCGCAAGCCGAAGGCGAAGCCGCCGAAGCTCGGCAAGGCCGAGCCGAAGGTGGCGGCTGACGCTTCGCCCTTGCCGGCCGAGGCTCCTCGTATCCAGGTAAAGAAGAATCCAGGGTCGGTTAAGACACTCGCCGTCAAAATTCCAAAGGCTGCCCGCAGGCGCGCGGCCAAGAAAGTTCCGGCAGCAGCGCCAGCCCCGGCTGCTGCCAAGCCCGTTCCCCGGGTTCCTGCAAAGCGCCCCGCCGTTCCGGGTCGGGACGCTCCGAAACGCACCACCACGAAGCTCGGTAAGGGCAAGCCGAACCTTCCCACGATCAAGGATAGACTGATGGTTACTCCGTTCGATCTCACGAAGTTCCAGGCCTCCTGGACCGACATCCAGGACAAGGCCAAGACCGCCTTCGAAAAGAGCACCGCTGCCGTCAGCGATGCCAACGAGTTCGCCAAGGGCAATGTCGAGGCGGTGGTTGCCTCGGGCAAGATCCTCTCCTCTGGCCTTCAGGACCTCGGTGCCACGCTCGTGGCCGAAACCCGCAGCGCCTTTGACGCGATGACCGCCGATGCCAAGGAACTGGCCGCTGCGAAGTCGCCGACCGAGTTCTTCCAGTTGCAGAGCGCGCTGGTGCGCAAGCAGTTCGACGGTGCCGTGGCCCAGGCCTCGAAGAGCACCGAAGCCTGGCTCAAGCTCGCCAATGACACGTTCGCTCCGCTTTCCAATCGTGTCACGCTCGCGGTAGAGAAGGTGAGCAAGGCGGCCTGATCGCCGCCGGCAAGGCAGGAGATCCGGCCCGTGGGCCGGTTCGCCGGTCGTCGCAATGCTGAATACGTGTGACGGGCCGGGTGGCAATTGCGCCATCCGGCCCCTCGTATTGGCCCTAATGCAGGTCAGCATCTTGTCTCGACGCCGGCAGATACGATATTCTCCCCCGATGATTCCCGGTCGCTCACAATTCCCAGGCGCTTCTGGCGCAGGCCCTCATCGCTGGGCGGCCGCTCCCCTGCGCGCCGGCCCCGGCGGTTCTGGCAGCGGCGATCGCGACATCGGCGAATCCGAAATCGGCGTCGCCACCCGAACCAAGGTGAAGCCGAAGAAGCCCAGCCAGTTCCGTGTGCTGATGCTCAATGACGATTACACACCGATGGAATTCGTGGTCATCGTGCTCAAGCGGTTCTTCCACATGGACCTCGAGCAGGCGACCAGGGTGATGCTCCACGTCCACCAGAAGGGCGTCGGGGTCTGCGGCGTGTTCCCCTACGAGATCGCCGAAACCAAAGTCACCCAGGTGATGGATTTCGCGCGCAAGAACCAGCACCCGCTGCAGTGCACGCTGGAAAAAGCTTGATCCGCCCCTGATCCGTTGGCGCGCGGCTCAGCCTGGCCGCGACCAAGCTCGTTTCAGTTGAGCGTCGTTCCGAGCAGCGACCCGGCGAGATAGGTCATGCCCATGGCTGCAGCACCCAGAACGACAACGCGCGCAATGCCCCGGCCGAGGCCTGCGCTCCCCGCGCGGGCGCCGAGCGCGCCAAGCAGCATCAGGAACAGCAGTGAGGCCAAGCCAACCCCGGAGACCGTCCGTTCGAGCGGCAGGGCCGAGGCGGCGGCCAGTGGCAGCGACCCGCCCGCTGCGAAGCAGATCGCCGAACAGGTCGCTGCCTGGACCGGACGTGGACGGTGGAAATCGGCAAGGCCGAGCTCGTCGCGCGCGTGGCTGGCGAGGGCATCATGGACGGTCAGGGCTTGCGCGACCTCCTGAGCGAGCGCCGGGGTGAGACCGCGCGAGCGGTAGATCGCCGCGAGTTCCTCCAGTTCGGCCGCGGGATGGCGCACCAGTTCCTCCCGCTCGCGGGCAAGGTCCGCGGCCTCGCTGTCAGCCTGGCTGGAGACGGAGACATATTCGCCCGCAGCCATCGACATCGCCCCCGCGACCAGCCCGGCCAGGCCCGCCAGCAGTACCTGCGCCTGACTGCCCGCCGCTGCTGCCACCCCGATGATGAGGCTGGCGGAAGAGATGATGCCATCGTTCGCGCCCATCACGGCTGCGCGCAGCCAGCCGGTCCGCGCCACTGCGTGGCGTTCGATCGTTGTTGCTTCCACCTGCATCCTTCCGGGTCTTTCCTGTTCCCGGCGCCCGCGGCAATGATACGCTTCACCAGGCTTATTTCCAGTCCCCCGGAAGGTCCGATGGGACGCCCGCAGAACTGGCGCGCAACAGCGCTCCGCGCCTTGCCTCGGGCGGGCCGGTGTCCTAGGCATGCAGGGCAGGGTACCCCTGTAGCCGTTCCCATCTGCCGGGCCCAAGGGTTTGCTGCGCTTCATCCCCGCCATCGACCGCTACATCTTCCGGCTGGTGCTGATGCCCATGCTGGCGGTGTTCCTCATCGCTGCCATGCTGCTCATGCTCGACAAGATGCTGAAGCTGTTCGATTTCGTGGCCAGCATGGGTGGGCCGGTCAGCGTGGTGTTCCGCATGCTGGCCAACATGCTGCCGGAATATGCCAGCCTTGCCATCCCGCTCGGCCTGCTGCTGGGGACGCTGCTCGCCTTCCGCAAGCTCGCCACGACCAGCGAACTCGATACGATGCGCGCGGTTGGTCTGTCCTATACGCGGCTGCTGCGCATGCCATATGTCTTCGCGCTTGGCCTGGCCATTTTGAACTTCGGGATTGTCGGCTATTTCCAGCCACTTTCCCGGTATTACTACGAGCAGCTTTCGTTCGAGTTGCAGAGCGGCGCACTGGGCGCGTCGATCAAGGTGGGCGAGTTCACCACGCTGGCCGATCGCATGGCGCTGAGGATCGAGCAGAGCCGAGAGGACGGGCGCCAACTGCTCGGTATCTTTGCCCGTTTGGCTGACAAGCAGGGCCAGGTCCTTTCGATTTCCGCGCGCGAGGGGCGGTTCCTCGCGCTCAAGGAAAATCAAGATACGGTGATCCTGCGGTTGACCGACGGACAGATCATCCAGGAACAGGCGGGCACCAGCCCCCGCGTCCTCAGCTTCGCCCAGCACGACCTGCCGATCGACCTGCCGACAGTCGAAGCCTTTCGCCGCCGCGGCGGCAAGGAGCGCGAATATATCCTGCCAGAACTGCTGCGGATCGGCTGGAATTCGCAAGTCTCGCAGTCCGTGCGCAATTCCACCCAGGCGAGCTTCAACTACCGCATGGTCGAAGTGGTGATGATGCTGATGATGCCTTTGCTGGCCGTGGCCCTGGCGGTGCCGCCGAAGCGCTCATCCTCGCCGCTCGGTGTGTTCGTCGCAATTGTGATGGTCGTCGCCTATCACAAGGTGAACGAATATGGGCAGTCGGTCGCCTCGCTTGGCCGGGTCGACCCGCTGCTCGCGCTGTGGGGACCGTTCCTGATGTTTGCCGCGTTGATCGGGTGGATGTACTGGCGCCTCGCCTATGTCCCGGGCGGCCAGCCGATCGCCGGGCTGGAGCGCTTCGCAGCCGGCCTCGGCAAGATCGTCAAGCGCTTCTGGCGCCGCCATCCGGGCGCTCGCAAGCTGGCGGGAGTGGGCGATGCAGCTTGAGTTCTTCCCTTCGCGCACGCTCACGCTCTACCTGATCCGCCAGTTCGCCACGCGGATCTTCGGCATCCTGATCATGCTGGTGCTGGTCCTGCAGATGCTCGACCTGCTCTCGGAAAGCGGGGATATCCTTGCCCATCCCGGCAATGGCGAGGCCCAGCTGTGGACCTACGTGTCGCTGCGCACGCCCCAGCTGATCGCGCGGTTCCTGCCCTATTCCGTCCTGTTGGCAACGATCCTGACTCTGGCCACGCTCAACCAGAACAGCGAGGTCATCGCGATGAAGGCGGCCGGTCTTTCCGCCCACCAGGTCCTTGCTCCTCTCCTGATCGCGGCGATCGGCATTTCGGTGCTGAGCTTCGGTTTCAACGAACGCGTCGTGACCCGTGCGAATGCCACGCTCAAGGCCTGGCAGGCCAACCAGTGGGGCACGATACCCAAGGATACCGGCGTCCGCTTCAATGCCTATTTCAAGGACGGCACCAACATCCTGATGGCCAAGAAGATCACGGGATCGGGCGCGGCGATGCGAATGAGCGACGTGACATGGTATGAACGCGATCCGGAGATGGCGATTACCGGCGTCGTCCGCGCCGCTTCGGCCACTCCGGTACAAGGCGGCTGGCAGCTCGATCACCCGGTCCGTTTCGACGTGGCCGGGACCACGACCGCGATACTGCCGGCGCTGACTGTCGCGCCCTCGGTCACCCCGCGCGAGGTGGAGCTGAGCCGGATCGATCCGGAAGGGCAGAACTTCAGCGAACTTGCCAAGACGATCAATTCTCTCGACGCTTCGGGGCGCAACACCGACGAGCTTCGGGGCAAGTGGTGGCACCGTTTCTCCGGCCCGCTCGCCGCCATGCTGATGCCGCTGCTGGGCGCGATCTCAGCCTTTGGCCTCGCCCGGTCCGGCGCGCTGCTGATCCGCTCGGTGATCGGCATGGCGCTGGGCTTTGCCTATTTCGTGATCGACAATGCGGCTCTCGCCATTGGCAATTTCGGCGGCTACCCCCCGCTCGTCGCAGCCTGGGCGCCGTTCCTGCTGTTCGCGTGCATCGGCGAAGCTGTGCTGATCCGGACGGAGGAGTAAGGCGCCGCGCGCCTCGCCGTTCGATAATGCCCACAAGTTAGTGGAAGGGTGACACGGGTGACACTGTGTCACCCGGCGTTTTCGGGGGTTTATTCCTGCCTTTTCCGTAATTTGCACCTGCGAGTGCATGGGTGACACTCTTGCGGGGCAATTTTCGGTTCGGCTGTCAAAGAGCGCGGCGATTGTGGGGCGCCGCGGGGAAGATGACAGCGGGTGGCGATGTAGGACAGTGGATAGTTTAACGCGGCCTCTGCCCCCCCCCTTGATGGGGGTGAGTGCGCTGCGCGCTCTCCGTGAGCGCACGCCCGCCACCTTCGGCTAGCTCGCTGCGCTCTCAAGTCTTCGTATTGTCCCCCATCGAGGGGGGAGATGGAGCCGGAAACGGCGACCTGTCAGGCCTCGCCCGGCTTCCATACGATCGTCCGCGCTTCGTGCCGGCCCATGGTGCTCTTTGCAATGCGGCCGATCAGCATCCACAGGCCGGGGTAGGTCGCGCCGTGGTAGGTCGTGTCCTTGCCCAGCCGTTCGCCCAGCCTGCGGTGGGCCTCGGCGAGCGCATGATAGGGCAGGCTCGGCAGCAGGTGGTGCGTCGCATGGTAGCGCAGGCCGACCGGGGCCCAGAGTTCGGCCCACAGGCCGGCCAATGACCCCGTAGGCGGGACATTGACCGAATCGAGATACTGCGCGGTCACCGTCATCTGCTCGCCCTCGTTCTGCCAGAGGTGGGCGACGAGGGTGCGCAGCTGGTTGAGCACGGCGACGAGCGAGACCACGCACAGGCCGGTGAGAAGCGGATGCCAGCCGAAGCGTAGCGATAGCGCCACCAGCGCGAGAGCCCACACCGCGCCGCCCAGTTCCTGCCAGAACACCATCCGCGCGAAGGCCCCTTCCGGCGCACGCCGGCGGAAAGCCGGGTTGATCGAGAGGGCCGAGGCGCGCTGCCACACCAGCTGGCGCAGCGGCGGGATCACGGCGCCGAGCGGCACCAGCACGGCGAAACGGAACAGCAGCGCGAAGGGCAAGGCGAGGGCGACGAGGATGAAGCCCGGGAGCGACCATGGTTTCATCAGCGCCAGTGGCAGGTATTCCGGATCATCGGCCGTGCCGTAGCGGGTGCGCGCATGGTGCAGGGTATGGACGTTCTCGTACATGAACGAGGGGGTCAGCAGGGGAATGCCTACAGCCATGTTCCACGCGAAGCGGAAGCCGGGGAGGGCATCGCGGTGGATGTGGGTCAGCTCGTGGATGAACAGCAGGGCGCGGTAAAGCGCGAGGACGGCAACCACCGCGCAGGCGAGGGCGGCCCAGCCCGAGAGCAGGATCGCGCCCGCGAGCGCGGCATAGCCGATCGCGGCCGAGACCAGCATGTCGGGCCAGTAGATGGCCCCTCGCGCCGTGTTGATGTCGCGCGTCAGCTCGGCGGCGGCGCGGAGCATGGCCATGTCGTCAGGCACCGGGACGGCGGCGGGCTGGACAGGGGCGAAATCGGGGGAATTCATCCTGGTCTTTCCACAAGCGACTGGCGGGCCAGCCATGGCAATCGCGTTGCCGGACATTGCCACGGTTGACAAGCAGCCTCCCGGGCGGACAGGGCATGACCGCCCCTACAAGGAGACGAGCCGTGGCTGCGCCTGAGATAATCGTTTCGCCGGTCACAACCAAGGCTGAACGGGCG
>DASTGC010000300.1:0-7009 GCA_035719485.1 Novosphingobium sp. | reverse complement strand
GACTGGTAGACGTTGGCGAGGGTCTGCGCTTCCACCCCCTGCGCGGCGTCGACGACGAGGAGCGCGCCCTCGCAGGCGGCGAGGCTGCGGCTGACCTCGTAGGCGAAGTCGACGTGGCCGGGGGTGTCCATCAGGTTGAGCTCGTAGGCGAGCCCGTCCTTGGCCGTGTAGTTCAGGCGGACGGTCTGGGCCTTGATGGTGATCCCGCGCTCCTTCTCTATGTCCATGTTATCAAGGACTTGCGCGCTCATCTCGCGCTCGGAGAGGCCGCCGGTGAACTGGATCAGGCGGTCGGCCAGGGTGCTCTTGCCATGGTCGATATGAGCGATGATCGAGAAGTTGCGGATACGGGCCAGGTCAGTCATCCCGCGCCCCTAGCAGCGCGCAAAAGCGCTGTCATCCGCCGCAATCAGCGCGCTCAGGCGGCGCGAATGGTCTTCGCGATGTCGGCCGTGCCAAACCGCGGCAGGTTGATCTGCGTGCCCTTGTTGAGCGCCACGACCGGCCCGCCCCCGCTGCCCGGTGTCGGCATGCCCATCGCCGTCAGCACGTAAGGCGCGACCCGATGGCGCGTGCACAGGCCGCCGGCACCGTCGTCGACCAGCGGAATCTCGAATTCGAGGCCCTGCAGCGTGTCCTCCGACCGCCGGACAGTCGCCACGACCAATTGGCCCTCGCCGAAGTCGACCACGAACTGCGTACCCACCGGGACGTTGATCAGCCCATCGATCGCCGCGCCGGTGCGCGAAAGGTTGCGCATCATCACTTCATAACGGTGATCCTCATGGATCACCCCGATCTTGCGCAGCACCGTGCGGCGCTCCGCCCGCTGGCGAGCGGGTCCTTCCGGCTCGATCACCCAGCCGCCCGAGGCCAGCGCCGCGCAAACCTCGGAACCGGTCCTCGCCTGTGAATAGATGTAGCCCTGGATCTGGTCGACGCCGAGCTCACGCATCAGCGCCAGTTCGTCGCGCGTCTCGATGCCCTCGGCGGTCGTGACCATGTCGAGCGCCCGCGCCAGGCTGACGATAGCCGTGATGATCGCCGGATTGCGGCTGCCGGGCACGGTGACTTCATGGATGAAGCCCTTGTCGATCTTGATCTTGTCGAACGGCGCGTGCTTCAGGTAACCGAGGGAGGAATAGCCGGTGCCGAAGTCGTCCAGCACCAGCCGCGCGCCAAGCCGCTTGATCGCCGCGAATGTCCGTTCCGTGCTCTCGCTGTCGTTGACGAAGATGCTTTCGGTCAGCTCGATCTCGAGCCGGTCCGGGGCGATGCCGGACTGGGCGAGTGCCTGCGTCACGTTCGCGATGAAATTGGGATGGGCGAACTGCGCCGGGCTCACATTGACGGCGACCCGGATGTGCCCGGTCCAAGTCATGGCGTCTGCGCAGGCCTGGCGCATCGCCCACTCGCCCAGGTTGATGACCAGGTCGGATTCTTCCGCGATCGGAATGAACACGGCCGGCGAAATGCTGCCGAATTCCGGATGCTGCCACCGCATCAGCGCCTCCACGCCGATGACGGTATCGGTTTTGGCCGAGACCAGCGGCTGGTAATACATGCTGATCTGGTCCTTCGCGAGGGCGTCGCGCAGGTCTTCCTCGAGCCGCCGGCGCTGTTCCGCGGTCTCGTGCAGTTCACTGGAATAGAACCGGAACTGGCCGCGGCCACCGCCTTTGGCGGCATAGAGCGCAAGGTCGGCGCTGCGGATCAGCTCTTCGCTGTTCAATCCGTCATAGGGCGCGACCGCTATGCCCACCGATGCGCCGATTACACAGCGGCTGCCTTCGACCTGGTAGGGCTGCGACAGAACGGCGATGATGCGCTTGCCCAGTTCACCCAGCTTGCCGCGGTCCTCGACATCCGGCAGGATGATCTGGAACTCGTCACCGCCCAACCGACCAATGTCGATGCCCTTCTCGCACACGCACTGCAGGCGCTGGCCGACCTGCTTGAGCAGCTCGTCGCCAGCGGGGTGGCCAAGCGTGTCGTTGACCTGCTTGAAGCGGTCGAGATCGATCAGCATCACCGCACAGGGCCTCTGCGTCGCCGCATAGGCATTGAGCGTGGCGACCAGTCGCTGGCCCATGCGGTGACGGTTCACGAGCCCAGTGAGGGAATCGTACATCGCCAACCGGCTGGCATCGCGTTGGGTGCGCAACCGCTCGGTCGCCTCGACCCCATTGCCGTGATAACCAAGGAAGCGCCGTTGGTGGTCGAACTGGGGCCGGCCGGTTATCGTCCAGGCGATCTCCGCGTCACCCGCAACAGCCCGGACGGGAAGCTCGGAGAAGCTCTTGTTGGCGCTGAAGATCAGCGGTAGCGTTCGGGCGCTGTCCTCGGTCTCGTCGCGTTCGAGCACAAACAGGGTGTGGAACGGAACGCCGATCAGTTCGGCCCGCGCTCGTCCCATTGTAGCCGCGACGTTTTCGGAAATATAGGTAACCTCGCCGTTGGCACCGGTCGACCAGAACCAACCCTGGCCGGATTGTTCGTAGTCCCGTAGCAGACGCAATGCCTGGTAATCGTCGCCGGTGTCATCGGCACGGGTGCCCGGGCCGTTCCCGGCCTGTCCCCGCCACATTTGCCCCAACCGTTTGACCACCGGCCCTTGCCCCGAAAACTGATTCACTTGCAGGCGCTGCTCCGCCCCCCCAAAAAAAGCACTTACATCGATTGTAGTGAACGAATTGATAAGTCGCGCAGCGCCAACCTCAGCCCTGTCGGTCCGCTTCAGCCAAACCGGCGCAGCGGTGTGAGCGGAGTTGCCGGCAGGATCGCGCCACCCGCCTGGGATGTCGCGCGATTGGTTGCCTCGGGGTCGATCCGCTCCGCAAACTCGATCCCGACCCGGTCGTCCTCGCACCAGCGCGCTGTCGCGGCGACCACCACCCCTTCGCCCAGTACGACCGTGAACTGGGTGCCTTCAGGGACGTTCCACAGCCCTTCCACCAGTGCCCCCGTCGCTGACATGTTGCGCACCGTCGCATCGTAGGTATGGCCGTCGTGATCGAGCTGGACCCGACGCAACACCGTGCGCCGGGTAGGCCTTGAGGAGCGGGGGCCGGAGGCCATCACGCCGACGCCGGCGATCAGCCGCTCGCGGGCCTCGACTGCATCGAGCGGCTTGTCGTAGATATAGCCCTGGACGTGGCTGCAACCCAGCGACCGGACGAGATCGAGCTCGTCCAGCGTCTCGACACCCTCCGCAGTCGTCTCCATGCCGAGCGCCTCGGCCAGGCGCACGATTGCGGCGATGATGGCGCCATTGCAGCTCCCTTTCTCGCAGGCCCCGCGCACGAAGGACTGGTCGATCTTGATCTTGTCGAACGGCGCCTTCTTGAGATAGCCAAGCGAGGAATAGCCGGTACCGAAATCGTCCAGCGCCAGGCGCACGCCGAGCCGCTTGAGTGCGGCAAACATTGCGTCGGTGCCCTCATCGTCGTTGAGGAACACGCTTTCCGTGATCTCGAGTTCCAGCCGCTCGGGCGAGACGCCGGCGGCAGCCAGCGCACTGGTGACGATTGCCGGCAGGGCGGGGTTGGCAAACTGCAGGGGCGACACGTTGACCGCCACGCGCACCTCATCCGGCCAGCGGGCAAGGTCCTGGCAGGCCGTGCGCAAGGCCCATTCGCCGATCTGGGCAATGATCCCCGCATCCTCGGCAATTGGCACGAACTTGGCCGGGCTGAGCCAGCCGCGGGCGGGATGCTTCCAGCGCAGCAGTGCCTCGAAGCCGGCGATCTTCTCCGAGGCGGTGTGGACGACTGGCTGGTAGAACAACTGGAGCCCGCCAGCCACGAGCGCGTCGCGCAGGTCCTGTTCGAGCTGGCGGCGTTCCTGGGCATCGATGTGAAGGTCGGGCGCATAGAAGTGATGGCGCCCCCGGCCGCCGTCCTTGGCCGCGTAGAGCGCGAGGTCCGCATTGCGAACGATGGCTTCGCTGGTGACCCCGTCATCGGGCGCGAGAGCGATGCCGACCGATACGCCGATCACCACCCGGTGCCCGTCGATCAGGTAGGGCTCGGACAGCGCGATGATGATCTGCTCGGCGAGGGTGGCAAGGGCGGTACGCGCGCTGCGTCCCGGCACCAGCACCTGGAACTCGTCGCCGCCGAGCCGGCCCACCCGCCCCGGGCTGCCGACAACCCGCTCCAGCCGCTGCGCCACCTGGCGCAGCAGGGCATCGCCGGCGGGATGGCCGAGGGTATCGTTCACCTGCTTGAACCGGTCGAGGTCCAGCAGCAGAACCGCACAAGCACGGTTTTCTACCGCGCGGGCGTTGAGGATCTTCTCCAGCGACTTCGACATCTGCAGCCTGTTCGCGAGGCCGGTCAGCGAATCGTAATGCGCGAGCCGCGTGGCCTGCTCCTCGTGCCGCTTGCGCTCGGTCAGGTCGCTGCCGGAGCCACGAAAGCCCTGGAAATTGTCGAAGTCGTCATAGACCGGCAGACCGTTGACCAGCCACCAGCGCTCCTCCCCGTCGGCCGTTGCCGCCCGCAGGCGCAGATCCTGGAACGACGACCGGGCATTGAGGTGAAAGTGCAGCGTGCGCCCGCTCTCGCCGCTCTGTTCCTCTGCCAGGAACAGGTCGGTAAACGGCCGACCGACGAGATCGCCCTCCTTGGCGCCAATGATCTCTCCGATCGTGCGCGAAACATACGTGATCAGCCCCCGGCGATCAGTCTCCCAGAACCAGCCCTGCTGGGTGGATTCGTAGTCGGAGAGGATCAGTTCGGCGCGTTGCTGGGCGCGCTCGACCTGCTCAAGCCGACTCTGTGCTTTCCGGTTGATCTCGATCTGGCGAAAGGAAATGTAGACGCCGGACCCCGCGCCGATGACCAGGGCCAGCATGGTGCCCGGCTCCAGCGTGACGACCGCATGGGCAAACCAAAGCGACAGCAGCGCAGCCACCATTGTCGGCAGGCGGCCCGAGCACAGCACGGCGACCAACATACCGATCATCACCAGCGCGGCCGGCCCCGTCTGCCAGCCGCGGGCGCTGCCGCTGGCAACCCACTGCGACATGGCAAGGCCAAACAAGAACATCGGCGCGATCACCACGCCGGTGATAGCAATCCAGCGCGGCGTCGGCTCTCCGCCCGAGCCGCGCTCGTATCGCACCGCGAGGGGCGAACACATGGCAAGCAGGGCGGCAACGATCGCCGCTATTCCGCTGCCGACCGGCGGCAGCGACCACGATGCCCAGGCATGGATCAGCACGGCCGCCAGCATGATCGGACCCATCATCCACCACTCGAGGGGAATGGCGTAGCGGGCGATGAACCGGCGTGACCTCACCGGCGCGGTACTCGCCCGGCTGCCCGTCCGTCCCGGGCCAGTCGCCGGCACCGGACGCTGTTCCGGTTCGGGCGCTTCGGGGTACGGCAATTCGAGTTTCCTGGGCATCGGCCCATCTGCCCCGGTGCGGCTTGCCAAACGGTTAAATCCGGCGTCTTCATGTGCACAAGATTCACGCTTGCGCGTCGCCCCTTCCGGTGGTCCCCTTGCTGTGCGAACCGCCAACGGTCGGAATCGGGAGAGCAAGCATGCGTCATCTCGCCATCATCGGGTCAGGACCGGCCGGCTATTACACCGCCGAGGCCGCCCTCAAGCGCTGGGGCGATGATGTCCGGATCGACGTGTTCGACCGTCTGCCCGTGCCTTATGGGCTGATCCGCAGCGGCGTCGCGCCGGATCACCAGTCGATCAAGGCCGTCAGCAAGCGTTACGAAGGCGTGGCCTTGTCGGAGAACGTGCGCTTCATCGGCAATGTCACTGTGGGCCCCGACGTCACGATTGCGGAGCTTCAGGGCCTCTATGATGCGGTGATCCTCGCCACCGGCGCGCCGAATGACCGTCCGCTCGACCTGCCGGGTGAGCATCTCGGCAACGTCTTCGGCAGCGCCGCCTTCGTCGGCTGGTACAACGGCCACCCCCAGTTTGCCGGCCTCGACCCGGATCTTTCCGGCACCACCGCCATCGTCATCGGCATGGGCAACGTCGCCCTCGACGTGGCCCGGATCCTTGCCAAGACCCGCGCCGAATTCGCCGGCAGCGATATTGTCGCCCACGCGCTCGGCCAGCTCGATCGCTCACGCCTCAATCACGTGGTCATCCTTGGCCGCCGTGGCCCCCACCAGATTGCGATGACTCCCAAGGAGCTGGGTGAGCTCGGCCACCTGGCACGCGCCTGCCCCCGTGTGGCCCGTGCGGACCTGCCCGCCGAGGACGAGGATATCCTGCTCGAGCCGGGCCTGCGCAAGTCGGTCACCCTCCTGCGCGGCTTCGCCGCCATCCCCGAAAGCTTCCGCGAGGACAAGCCGGTGGAGATCGACTTCGATTTCTTCGCCAGCCCGCGAGCTCTCATCGGTAAACACGGCAAGGTCACCGGCGTCGAAGTGGAGCGAACCCTCGTGGAAAAGGGCCGCGCCGTCGGCACCGGAGAAACCTACGTGGTGCCAGCCAGCCTCGTCGTGTCCTGCATCGGCTACCAGACCTCCCCCATCGCCGGCGTGCCCTTCGATGAGCGCGCTGGTCGCTTCGCGAATGATGAAGGCCGCATCGTCGAGGGCCTCTACTGCGTCGGCTGGGCGCGGCGCGGTCCCACCGGAACGATTGGCACCAACCGGCCCGATGGCTATGCTGTGATTGACCGGATCGCCGACGACCAACCCCACGCTGCGGCGAAGGCCGGTGGCGGCGGCTTCGACGACCTCGCCGCCCGGCGCGGGCTCACTGTCGTGCGCTTTCGCGACTGGAAGAAGATCGAGGAAGCCGAGCAGCGGGCCGCTCGCGAAGGAGCGCCGCGCGAGAAGTTCATCGATGTCGAAACGATGATCCAGGCTGCGGGGAAAACCTAGGTTTCCACCGTGGCTCCATGGGCCAGTCCGGGCGCGCGCCGCCGCAAGGTCCAGCCCACCGCACCGATGCCTACCAGCAGCATCGCCCAGGTTGCCGGCTCGGGCACGCCACCTGTCACCTGGAAGCTTTGCGCGGTTGCGTA
>DASTGC010000299.1:0-6332 GCA_035719485.1 Novosphingobium sp. | reverse complement strand
TGGGGGCGCCGCACGCCGTACTTCATGGTCGGCGCGCTGCTGTGCAGCCTGGGCCTGCTGGCCATGCCGTTCAGCCCGGCGCTGTGGTTCGCGGCCGGGCTGCTGTGGATCCTCGACGCCGCCAACAACGTGACGATGGAGCCCTACCGCGCCTATGTCAGCGACCGCTTGGACGAAAGCCAGCGCCCGCTCGGCTTCCTCACGCAAAGCGCCTTCACCGGGCTAGCCCAGACCCTGTCCTACCTGTCGCCCTCGCTGCTGGTGTGGTGGGGGATCGACAAGGACCTGATCGACGCCAACGGCATTCCCGAGATCACCCGCATCGCCTTCCTGATCGGTGCAGTCCTGTCGATCGCCACGATCGCCTGGTCGGTCTGGCGCGTGCCGGAACTGCCGCTCACCGCCGCGGAGGACGCCGCGCTCGCCGCCGATCCTCTGTCGCTGCGCTCAACATTGACCGGGCTGGTCGACGCCATTCGCGAGATGCCGCAGGCGATGCGCCAGCTCGCGCTCGCCATGCTGTTCCAGTGGTTCGGCATGTTCTGTTACTGGCAGTACATTGTCCTCGCCATCGCGCGCGGCGTGTTCGGGACCAGCGATCCGGCAAGCAGCGGCTTCCGCGATGCCGGGCTGCTCAATGGCCAGCTCGGCGCCTTCTACAACTTCGTCGCCTGCCTCGCCGCCCTTGCGATGATCCCGCTGGCCCGCCGCTTCGGGCCCCGCGCGGTGCACGGTGCGGCGATGATCGCCTCGGGGCTCGCCATGCTGGCCATCTCCTCGAGCGGCTCGATCCCGGTGCTGGCCGTCGCCATGGTCGGCATCGGGATCGGCTGGGGCAGCCTCATGGGCAATCCCTACCTGATGCTCGCCGGGGCGATCCCGCCCGAACGGACCGGGGTCTACATGGGCATATTCAACATGTTCATCGTTGTGCCGATGATGATCGAGATCCTGTTTGTCTGGCTGGCCTACCACCCCCTGCTCGGCGGCGATCCGCGTCACGTGCTGGTGCTCGGCGGCCTGATGATGCTCGCGGCCGCCGGGGCCACCGCGCTGGTGCGCACCGGCGGCGCCCCGGCACGCGCGCTTCCCGCTTAAGCTGAATCGCGCAGGATCAGCTGGGGCGGCATCACCACCGAGCCGACTTCCTCGCCCTCCATCCGCCGGAACAGGAGGTCAACCATGGTGCCTGCCCCCGTCGCCACGTCCTGGCGGATCGTGGTCAGCGAAGGCGAGGTGTGCATGGCGAGGTGCACGTCGTCATAGCCGACCACGCCCACTTCCTGCGGCACCCGCCGCCCGCAGGCGGCCAGCGCGCGCAGGGCGCTCATGGCGATGACGTCGGACGCGGCCACGATGCCGTCCGGGGCCGGATGGGCGGCGAGGTAGTCTGCGATTGCGCTGTAGGCAGCCTCGCCGGTGAGGTGGACGGGGAGCAGGGCGGCGGCGCTGATCCCGGCCGCCTGCAACGCCTGCTCGAACCCGGCATGGCGCGCGGCAAACTCGGGGATCTCGGGGTTGCCGAAGAACGCCAGCCGCTTGCGCCCCTGGGCCAGCAAGTGCTCGGCGGCGAGGCGGCCACCCGCGACGTTGTCGGTCCCGACCGTAACCTGCGCCTGGCCGGGCGTATTGGCGCCCCACACGACCATCGGCCGGTATCGCGCGGCGACGCGCTCGATCACCTCGTACTGGTCCGACTGGCCGATCAGGATCACCCCGTCGACCCTTCCGCTGCTGACGATCTCGTCCAGCCAGCGATCGTCCTTCGGGATCACGCGCGAGAGCAGCAGGTCATAGCCGCGCTCGGCAATCGCATCGGCCAGCGGGCCAAGCAGGTTCATGAAGAACGGATCGGACAGGTGCTGCTCGGCCTCGTGGCCGAGCGGCAGGACCACGCCGATGGCCCCGGTCCGGCCCAGCCGCAGGTTCCGCGCGGCCTTGTTGATCTGGAACCCATGCTCCTGCGCCAGCGCCTGGATGCGCGCCCGGGTCGCCTTGGCGATCGCCGGGTTATCGGCCAGGGCGCGCGACACCGTTGCCGCCGTCACGCCGGCAAGCCGTGCAAGTTCCTGGAGCGTGGTAACGGATTCGGTCGAAGCCATCCTGCGCTATTGCCACCGGCAGGGCTCCAAGCCAACGTGCACCATTGTCCCGTGGCTGCAGCACCTGGCCATCGATGTGCCGGCGGGCGACTGGCCTGCTCAGTACCGCTGCATCACCTGCTCGACGAACCGGACGACCGCAGGCCACTTTTGCTCCAATGGCATCCGGGCATCAAGTGGCGGTCAGCCGGCGTTCGCTCCGGCAGACGGCGATGGTCGGGTGCCCCACGCTGTCCGCTGGCACGAAGGTGAATCCCTCGCCGGCAGGATTTTCCCATTCGGCGACGGTCATGGCCTCGCCGGAGGGGCTCAGCCAGGTCCCATCCTGAGGAAATGCTTCAAGGGCATCCAACCGGCGGTAGCGGGCCTGGGACAATGCCGCGACGTGGTCTTCCAGTTCCCGGTCGCGGCCGTGCCAGTCCAGCCAGGTGAGGGCATTGTCCTGGCAATAGGCGTTGTTGTTGCCCCGCTGGGTCCGCCCGAACTCGTCGCCGGCGGTCAGCATGATCGGGCCCGTAGTGGCAAACAGCGTCGCCAGCAGCGCTTTCACGTCGGCGCGACGGCGAACCAGGACAGCGGGATCGGCGGTTTCGCCCTCGATTCCGCAATTCCACGAAAAGTTCTCGCCGTGCCCGTCGCGGTTGCCTTCGCCGTTGGCTTGGTTGTGACGCTCCGCATAGGCGACCGTGTCGGCCAGGGTGAAGCCGTCATGGGCGGCGAGGAAGTTCACGCCGCGCGGGCCTTCGCCAAAGACGTCCGACGATCCCGCGAGCCGGGTGGCAAGCTGGCCCGGGGTCCCGTCCCCGCGCCAGAACCGGCGGACGTCATCGCGGTAGCGGTCGTTCCATTCGAGCCAGTTCGGCGGAAACCGGCCGAGCTGGTAGCCGCCCGGGCCAAGGTCCCACGGTTCGGCGATGAGCACCCGGTCGGCCAGCAGAGGGTCCGCGGCGATCTCGGCGAAGATCGGTGCCTGTGCCGAAAAGCCGGGCCCGCGCGCCAACACCGTTGCCAGGTCGAAGCGAAACCCGTCCACCCCGCAATGGCGCACGAAATGGCGCAGCGTCGCCAGCGTCAGCGCGCGCACCGGAGCATAGGCAAAGTCCAGCGTGTTGCCGCACCCGGTATCGTTGATCAGGGTGCCATCCGGCGCGGTCGCATAGGCCTGCGGATCGAGCCCGCGCAGCGACAGCGTTCCGCCATGCACGTCGCTCTCGCCGGTATGATTGAAGACGAGGTCGAGGATAACCCCCATCCCCGCGGCGTGCAGGGCGGCCACGGTCTCGCGTAGTTCGGCCACGCCGCCCGGGCACAGGCGGGGGTCGAGCGCCATGGGGACAACCGGGTTGTAGCCCCAGCTGTTGGTGAGCCCCAGCCCCGGCAGGTGCCGCTCGTCGAGCCATGCCACGATCGGCATCAGCTCCACCGCCGCAACGCCCAGCTTGCTCAGGTGTGCGAGCACCGCCGGATGGGCGAGGGCGGCAACCGTGCCGCGCAGGGCTTGGGGCACATCCGGATGCAACAGGGTGAAAGCGCGCGCGTTGATCTCGTAGATCAGCCCGGTGCGCGGGAACCGGGGTGGTTCGGAGGCAACCTCAGCCAGCGACCCGGGCACGATCGCCCGTGGCACCAGCCCGGCGGTGTCTGCCCCATACTCGGCAAGGCGGGGATCCTGCACGAAGCGCCGGTCCAGCTCCACGGCATGGGGATCGACCAGCAGCTTGGCCGGATCGAACCACAGGTTCCGCTCCGGCGCATAGGGCCCGCGTGCCCGGTAGCCATAATGCGCGCCTGCGAGGTTGCCCGGCACAGTGAGATGCCAGTCGTCCCCGCGGCGGGTCATCGCCCGCCGCTCCTCCGCCGCGCCGTCGAACAGGCACAGGTCGACCCGTTGGGCAAGCGGCGCGCGGACGGTGAAGCTGGTCTGCTCGGCGCCGGCCTGGGCGCCGTAACCCTCTGTCACGCGCGTTCCTCGATGATCTGCCGGTAAAGCGCGGCATAGGCCGCCGCGCTGGCGTTCCACGAGAAATCGGCCTTCATCCCGTTCTTCTGCAGGCGTTGCCATTCGCGCGGCTGAGCATGGAGCGCCACCGTCCGGCTGATCGCCATGGCCAGCGCCGGATAATCGACCGCGTTCATCTGCACCCCGGTGGCAACGCGGGCGGCCAGCGCTGCCGGGTTGGCGTCGATCACCGTATCGGCCAGCCCGCCCGTGCGCGAGACCACCGGCACGCAGCCATAAGCCAGGCCATAGAGTTGCGTGAGGCCGCAGGGCTCGAACCGGCTGGGCACGAGGATCGCATCGCCGCCGCCCTGCATCCGGTGGGAGAGCGCCTCGTCGTAGCCGATCCGAAGACCGACCCGGCCGGGATGGCGCGCGGCGGCAGCCTCGAAGTCCTTGACCAGCTTGGCATCGCCCGATCCCAGTAGCGCCAGTCGCCCGCCCAGGCCGACGAGGTGATCCACCGCCTCGATCAGCACGTCGATGCCCTTTTGCCAGGTCAGCCGACTGATCACCACGAACAGGGGCCCGTCGCCCGGCTCCAGCCCGAACTCCGCCTCCAGCGCGCGCTTGTTGGCCTTGCGGGCGGAGAGCGTGCCCACGCCATAGCGGGCGGCAAGATGCGGGTCTGTCGCCGGGTTCCACTCGGCCGGATCGATCCCGTTGAGAATGCCGTGCACCCGGTTGGCGCGGGCGAGGACCACCCCTTCCAGGCCCATGCCGAATTCGCGCGCCCGGATTTCCCCGGCATAGGTCGGGCTCACGGTGGTGATCGCATCGGCGGCCTGCATCCCGGCCTTGAGGAAGCCGACGCCGCCATAGCTCTCCACCCCGTCGATCGACCAGGCCTCGCGCGGGAGGCCCAGCTCCCTGAACACCAGCCCTTCGTACCAGCCCTGGAAGGCCATGTTGTGGATCGTGATCAGCGAAGGGACGGCGCGGTGTTCGAACGGGGCGAACCGCAGGTAGGCCAGCGCCATCGCCGCCTGCCAGTCATGCGCGTGCACAAGGTCGAAGCTGATGCCCTTGGCGGCCCCGCCGGCAAGGTCCGCCGCCGCCCGGCCGAACGCGGCGAAGCGGCGCCAGTTGTCCGGCCAGTCGCGCCCGTCGGCGTCGGTGTAGGGACTGCCGGGCCGGGCAAAGAAGGCGGGCGCATCCAGCACCAGCAGCGCGCGCCCGGCCACGCGCGCCGAAAGCAGCCGCGCTTCCTCGCCCAGCAGGCTGTCCCAGCGGTGGACCGCCTTCGCCCGCTTCACCTGCCCAAGCACCTGCGGATAGCCCGGAAGCAACGTGGTCATGACGACGCCGTGCGCCGCCAGTGCCGGGGGCAGGGCGCCGACGACGTCGGCCAGCCCGCCGGTCTTGACCAGCGGCACCGCCTCGGAGGCGACGGAGAGCACCCGCATCGTCATGCCAGCCGGTCGATCATGTCCTTGGTGATCAGGCACACGCCGCTCTCGGTCCGGCGGAAGCGGCGGGCATCGAGCTCCGGATCCTCACCGACCACGAGGCCTTCCGGAATGCGCACCCCGGAATCGATGATCACCCGGCTGAGGCGGGCGCTTCGGCCGATGTTGCAGTAGGGCAGGATCACCCCTTCCTTGACCTGCGAGAACGAGCCCATTTTCACGCCCGTGAACAGCAGGCTGCGGTGAGCCGTGGCGCCGGAGACGATGCAGTCCTGGCTGATCAGCGAGGAGATCGCCTGGCCGCGGCGCCCCTCTTCGTCATGCACGAACTTGGCCGGCGCGGCGACGACCTGGTCGGTCCAGATCCGCCAGTCGCGATCGTACATGTTGAGTTTGGGGACCACGTCGGTCAGGTCGAGGTTGGCCTCGAAATAGGCGTCGAGCGTGCCAACGTCGCGCCAGTATTCCTCGATCTCCTCGGCCGCGCGGATGCAGCTGTCGGTGAACTTGTGGGCGATAGCCTTACCGTGCTTGACGATATAGGGGATGATGTCGCCCCCGAAGTCGCGCTTGGAGCCCGGCGTGTTCACGTCGCGCCGCAGCTGGTCGAACAGGAACTGCGTCTCGAACACGTAGATGCCCATTGAAGCCAGCGACATGTCGGGATTGCCGGGCATGGCGGGCGGGTCCTTGGGCTTTTCGAGGAAGTGGATGATCCGGTCGCTGTCATCGACATGCATGACGCCGAAACCGCTCGCCTCCACCCTCGGCACCTCGATGCACCCGACCGTGACGTCGGCGGCGGAATCGACATGCTGAGCC